>DASQMM010000623.1:0-42504 GCA_035645495.1 Brevibacillus sp.
AGACCCCTCATAGACGATGAGGTTGATAGGTTCGGTGTGGAAGCGTGGCAACACGTGGAGCTGACGAATACTAATCGGTCGAGGACTTATCCACAAATTATCCACAATAGCATTCATGCAGATCCAGTTTTGAAGGAATAACGGAATGCAATTCAATAATTCACTGAAGAACCGTGCAACGAACATGCACGGTTTTTTTTACACGTCCCTAGAAGAGCAGTCGAGAACTTTACTCGACTGCTCTTTTTTTGTCCCTTCCACTCCCTGTACGCTAACAGAAATGTGTTAGAGAGGAGGAAACGATGCCTTGTCCATACATCCCTTGCGATTATTGGCGCTATTATTGCTAAGCGTATCTTTAGGGTTTGGGGCCTATCACTTTTTGAAGCCACAAACATTTACGTATGTCCAGTTGCGGGACCATGTAACGAAGGAAAGTGGGCAACAGCTCGAAATGGAGGACGTAGAGGCAGTTACCTTGACGCTGGGCTCCCCTTTTCAAGAATCGAGGCTTGCTATCCCGGGCCTGATTCCTTGGGAGCAATTGCCCGAGTATCTGGGCTTGCCTTTTTCCCGTCAAGTAGCAGGAGGACGCCCACTGCTGGATCGTGACGTGGAAAAAAGCAATCTGCCTCAGCAGGAAAGAACGTTAGATTCCTCCATGACAGGGATGAGCATACCCGTGAACAACATAGCGGGAGTCACCCCACATCTCACAAAGGGAGAGCGCGTACACGTATATGCGTCCTTTGAGAATGAGGCAGGAGCCCATTCCGGACTGCTGCTACAGAATATGCCGATTCTTGCTGTCCAGCGGGAGATGGAGGGAACCCGTCCCAATCTGGTTGCGGTAACCTTGGCGCTAACTCGTCATGAAGCGGTGCTTCTTACGCACGCTCTCCATTATGGAAAAATCCGCTTGGGCCTGGCGGCAGGGGGCGATGGACAACAGTCGGGAATCGGGGACACAGCCTTTGCGAATGATTTGATGAAAACCAAGAAACGATGGGAGTCACAAAAGGAGGAACGTGAATGAAAAGGCGCCTGCTCTTGGTGGATGAGGACACAGCATCAAGCAGTATGCTCATGCAGCAACTAGTCGACAGTCAATGGGTGGAAGTGTGCGGTCAAGCGTCGCGCATTGACCAAGCATGGCAGATGTTGCAAACCATTCGTCCGGATTTGGTTTTATTTGGGGAGATTCGGGAGGCAGAACGCGGCGTTATCAGTCAGCAATTTCGACTGGCATTTCCACATCTCTCTTTCATTGCGGTATGCTCACCGCAAGATTTGATGTGGGAGCCCTTTTTCCGCAATCTTGGAATCTGGGTCGTTACCAAACCGGTGCAGCCCGGGCAAATAGAAGCGTTGGCCATGATTCCCCAGAGTGTGGGAATGACGATGCCAGGAGAGGCTCACAAACCCCGATCCTCACAATCGAACTTTTCCCCGGCCTCTCCATTTTCGCTAGAACAGCAGCTCGTAGCAGAAACTCCGCCAGAACCAACCTATTCTGCAGGGGAAGCACGGCCCAAACATTTGATTACGGTATATGGTCCCAAAGGTGGTGTCGGGAAAACCTTTTTGTCGCGCGAGCTGGCCATCTATTTTTCCCAGCAAAAAAGAGGGGAGAAAAAGTTGCGGGTACTTGCGGTAGATTTAAATCTCGATCTTGGCACTTTTGCTACTACCTTAAACCTCCCCCGAACCCCGAATCTGTTTACCTGGGTACAAGAAATTGACGCCCAACTGCATGAATGGGTTAAGCGACAGGGAAGAGACCCATTAGAGATCGGAATGGAAGAGTGGCAGGAATACGCAGCAGGTGTCCGCCTCTCCCCAGCAGATATTGAAAAGTATACGGTCACTCATGTTGAATCTGGCTTGCAGGTTCTTACTTCGCCGCGTGACATCCGGCACAGCTTTGAAATTCGCAATTACCACTTGTACCTGATCCTGGAGGCACTTAAGCAAAGCACATATGACGTCATCATCATCGATACGGCTCCCGATACGACAGATGCAACGATACAGGCACTTTTTTTCGCTGAACAAGTTGTTATGGTGGGCAATCCAGTCGTTGATTCCATTGAAAATATTCAACGCTTATTAAAATTATTGCGGGAAGCGGAGTATCCGGAAGAACGGATTCAAGTTTGTATGAATCGACTTCAGCGCAAAGAGATGTTCACTTTGGATGAAATACGAGCGTACTTTCAACTGCATCCCAGCAAAAAAATCTACCCCATTCCGGACGATGTAGAAGTGAAAAAGTCCATTAATACGGGTGCCCCGATGATGTTGCAGCAGGGACGAACCGCCGCCAAAGACGCCATTGAAACATTGGGCAAAGCCTTGTTGCCTGAGGAAGGCGGGGATACGGACAGTCCATCAAAAAATAAATCCAAAGAACGGCCAGCTTTGCTCCGTTGGCTGTGGGGATAAGGGGGAATTCTGACCGTGTTTGATCGAAAGAAAATGCTGTCCATGCCAACACCGGAGCGTAGTGTACAGGATTTATTGCAAAAAGGGCGCGATGTCATCCGGGTACCACAGACACTGCACGAAAAAATGCAAAGCTCCGCGACTCCTGGATTGAACGAAAAAGGGGTAAGCAACGAGATTGAGGCTACGGTGCGTACGCACATTGTGGAGAAGCACGGAAAACGCCTTTGGGAGGAGAAGCAAAATCCCGGCTACATAACCGAGCTGTCTCAAGACATCAAAGTACTGCTGGAGGCGCATGCGCCGCTCTCTTCAGCACAGTTGGAGAGTGAAGTAAAACGCTTGCTCCATTCTCTAACTGGCTGGGGCCCTTTAGATGCGATGTTGGACGATCCAGATATAACCGAGATTTTGTTTCATCGCCACGATTATTTGGTCGTAGAAAGAAAGAGCACCGGCCGTTTAGAAACTCCCAATATTCCTGTATTTCGGGATGAGGAAGAGATGCTGCGCCTTCTGGAACAAATTGCGGCGACAGTAGGAAGAGAATTTAACGAAACCAAAGCAGAACTGCATGCACAATTGCCTGATGGCTCGCGTGTAGCTGCCACCCATAAATCGATCTCGCCAGATGGGCATATGCTGACAATCCGCAAACATCGCGATTTGTTGTCAGAAACGGATTATCTTCGCTACGGTTCGATCTGTGAACCCATGCTGCAATTTTTAAAGTGGGCCGTAGGTCTTTCCCGTGCTTCGGGTATCGTAAGCGGCGGCACAGGGTCGGGCAAAACGCACATGCTCAATCTTATCTCTCAATACGTCCTTCCTTATCTGAGCATTATTACGATTGAAGATGTGCTGGAGATGAAGCTGCAGCATCCTTTCGTGCGCCGTTTTTTGGCGAAACCAGCAAACTATGAGGGAAAGGGAGGCTTCTCCATCAAAGACTGCGTCCGTTTATCATTGCGAAAACGACCTGATGTGATCATCGTCGGCGAGACACGGGGTGGGGAAATTGTAGATATGCTATGGGCGATGAATACCGATCACCCCGGCAGTTGGAGTACAGCACATGCTAATTCCCCGCGTTCCCTCGTGGATTCGACGTTGCCGATCTTGTTTGGAAAAGCGGACGAGGCCTACAGTACAACCGAACGCAACCTGATGATTGGCTCGGCACTTGATTTAATTGTTCAAGTAAAACGCTTTGAGGAGGATGGCAGCAGAAAGGTCGTTGCCATTACAGAAGTGGTGGGGACAGGTCAATCGCATGAGGAGCGGATTCGGCGCGCATGCCATGTTAAGCAAGTTCAGCCTGACCGTGTCTACCTGCAGGATATTTACGTCTTTGAGCCTACGGGTGTGCGTAATGGAAAGGTAACAGGTCACTATAAATGGACGGGCTACCGGCCGGAGCGTTTGGTCAAGCGCTGGCAGGAAAAAGGGCTGTCCCGAGAAGAGATTGACAAGGTGTTTTTTTCGACCCCCATCCAAGTGTAAGAGGGAGGAGAGAGTAGGATGGACATGGGATTGCCTATATCGCTAGGGACGGGACTGGGTCTTTTTTTCCTGCTAGCTCCTCGAAATGCTTTTATTCGGGGAAGAGCGGACAAACATGAGATGGTCAGTTATTTGCAACGTGAGCGAAGAACGACTTGGCACAAGTTGGAGGATCGGCTGCGACGATCTCAATCGGGCTGGAGTGTAGCACGGTATATCACAGTTGCTTTTTTTCTGGGGCTGCTTTGCTATCTGCTCAGCAGCCAGCTTTTGCAATCCTGGATGCTGGGCTTGCCCATGCTTTTGGCAGGTATCCTGTTCACTGAGCGATTGGTTATGCTGTGGGGAGCCAAGCGAAAGGATCGATTTGAAGCGGGCAATGTAAAGGCAATCAGGCTGATGGCAAGCTCTCTTCGCACGTCACCATCTTCCCTGTATGCATTTGAACAAGTAGCAAAAAGCTCCTATATGGATGAGCTTGTAGCCGAGGAGTACAGCAGAATCGTGGAGCATCTGCGGGCAAAGGTGCCATTGGAGCATGTCATGCAAGCCTTTTACGAGCGGACAGGGTCTGTGGATGCAAAATACTTGGCGACCATTATACACATTCAACGAGAGATGGGCGGAGACATGGCAAAAACGCTAGATTTGGCGGCTGCTACCATCTTGCGCCGCAGGCAATCATTGCGCAGGCAAAGGGCAGCACTCGCCCAGATTGTCGCTCAAGTCAATTTGCTCAGTCTGATGCCTTTCGTATTTATAACCGCTTTATATACGAACAACCCCCATCACTTTGATCCGTTGACCGCTACGGTTGAGGGACGTTTCTTGATGCTTGCCTGCTTGTCCAGCATCTTGATCGGGGGAGAAGCGATTCGGTTTGTTGCCCAAAAAAGTGTCCACGGAGGGGGATAGCCATGCTGATCCTTTGCATTTTGGCAGCAGCGGCGGTATTTTGTTTTGGTTTGCCCGCTTGTTTGGAACGAGTCAGAGTCAGCAGGTCCGATTCCTTGATGGACAGGATTGATCAGGAGCTAGACCAGACCTTCGAACGAGAAAAAAGCAGGCTGCGTCTTGTAAGGATATTGGAAAAAAACGAGCGATTGATGCAACGCGCATGCGAATGGACCGGGGTAGATCGAAAAAAAACCGAGCAGATATTGCTTCGTTTGCGCTGGCGTATAAGCCTGGTGGATATTGTATTGTTCAGGGGAGTGGCCATGGTTCTGATCGCCTCTTCCCTTCTTCGTCTGCTCGTCGCGATATACACGGGTCAATCTCTCGGGATGGGCGTGGGAATGCCGCTTCTCATAAGTATGTTGCTCTATTTGTTCCCTACGCTATTGCTCGAATCCGGGGACAAACGGGCCAAGGCGAAAATACAGGCTCAAGTGCCGGTGTTTTTCAGCATTGTTCAATCCTTGGTTGAAGCTGGAATGCCGTTGCAAGCGGCAGTAAAACAGACAGCCAAACGCTTTGACGCGCTTTTGGGTCATGAAATGGCTCGCTTGGAGATGGAGGAAAAACGTTTTGGCAACTGGAGAAAGGCGCTCGAGGAAATGGTTTATCGCTGGGAGGTAGATGCATTGACTACGATAGCGATGGAAATGAATGAAGCCATCCGAAAAGGAGTCAGCATCTCCAACATGCTGGCTGTTCAGGTGGAGGAACAGCTTAGACTTCAGGAGGATGAAGCGTCCGCACATATGAATCGGCTCAATATCCGCCTGCTTCCGTTTGTCATTGTGTTGATGGGACTTCCCCTGCTTTTTCTGGTAATGGGGCCGGTGATGATGGGAATCAACCAGCAGATGTAAATATTTTTGCAGGCAATCGCTGTCTTTTGGCAGAGTGAAGGTAGATCGAAAAAAGGAGTGATTGCAATGTCTATGGTTTCACAGTATTTGAAGCGTTTTTGTCATGAGGAGGATGGGGTCACGATCGTAGAAATGGTTGTTATCGTGGCCGTGATCTTGATGGTCGTGATTCCGGCTCTGGTCACCCTGGGGCAGGCAGAAGAGGCGAGGCTGGAGGAAATCGCGGACAAGCTCAGCAAATGAGGGAATTGATGGTCTTTGTTTTACTCGTGGTGGCAGCCTGGTTTGACTGGCGCAACCGGAAGATTCCCAATCAGCTCACGATGCCCATGATGGTGGCGGGGCTCCTTTTCCAGATCGCAGGTGGGACAGGATGGCTTGCTTTTACAGGTATTGCAGGCGGATTCTTGCTCACGCTTGTCCCCGTGGGGCTCAAAGGAATGGGGATGGGGGACCAGAAGCTGTTGATGGCAGTTGGGGCATGGAGCAGTTGGTCAGAGGTTTATTCCTTATTTCTCCTGTCGATCCTGTTGTGCTTGGCTAGTGTTGTCCTGGTCCCGCGAAGCTGGATGAGATTTCATGCCAATCTGAATCTCATGCTCGTCGGATGGGCTGCGCACCGACAGCTATGGATGCCTGCTTTGCAAAAATCTGCCGCATCCTTTTCCTATGCCGTTTGGCTATTGGCTGCGTACGTGCTTCATTCCATGTGGCCCAATATGGAGATGCGGATATGAAAAAAGGCTTCAAAGAGGGCATCAGATCCCTTTGGAACGATGAGCGGGGAAGCCAGCTGATCGAATTCATTCTGGTCTTCCCCTTGGTATGGTTGCTTATTGTCTTTGCGTTTGATCAATTCAGCATCATGTACAACAAACAAAAGGCGCTGGCTGCTGCGTATGAGGCGGGCAGAATCGCGGCGGTCCAGCCCAATTACGGATTGGCTGCCTATTATGCAGAAGAACGCGGAAAGGTGGAGCTCCGCCAGGCAATAGGCTCCACGGACAGCAAAATCCGACTTTTGTTGCGGGAGGGGAGCTGGAGCAAGGGAAATCACGTGCAGACAGAAGCAACACTGACGTTTACACTCCTGGCTACCGGAACCCGTTATCAGGTTACGGAGAGCTATTTTATGATGATTGAGAATGCGGAGGAAAAGAAATGAGCAGACCCTCTAGAAACTGGAGGAAGTATTTTGCGGATGAGCGCGGGGCTACGATGGTGACAGCGCTCTTTTTCTTCCTCTGTTTGGGAGGTCTACTGTCGATCCTGCTGCTGCAAAAACAGGTCGATTATTGGGAAATGCATATGCAGCAAACTGCCGATGCCATCTCAAAAGGAGCTCGTGCTGCGGGGAAATGGGAGTACGTCGATGAACAGGGAGAGGTGCAAAAGCGCCTTTTTGCTACAGCCCAAGAGGCAAGGCGCTATGAAGCGGACATCGTACGCGGTGCCAGGGAAGAAGCGGAGATCCTGTGGAGTCTGAACACGCCAAAATGGGACAATTGGAGTGATCGGACCAGTATTGTTCACCAGCGGGGAGAACGCGCCCAGCTCTATAGGCAGGGAATCTACCATGTGAGTGTAGGAATGAAGAAAAATATACCTATTTTCTGGAATAGGTTTCAATTACTGCTAGAAAGGGTATCTCAATCAGAAATCTAACTTTTTTGGAAGGCTGTTTCCCTATTATTTTTGTCCTAACCTGACATGATAATTTAGTCTCATCTATCAAAAGCGGGTATAGGAGTGAGGGAACAGTGCCATCTAAAATCGTGGAACGGTACAAACGCATCCTCTCGGGTGAGCAGAAGCGTTTTTCCCCGTACGAGTTTGAAGATGCGCAGTATCGCAAGCAAAAAGTCCAGCTGGTCCTACGATATGCCATCGAAAACGTGAAAAACTGGACGCCGGAGCAAGCTCGTCGTGAATTGAGCCTCAAAGACGTAAAGGATCTCAAACTGCATCTGGTAAGGGAATACATCGAACCACCGATCGAAGCGAAGCCGAATGATGTGTACTACCTGGTCGATTACGCCTACCCATACCTCCCCAAACTATCCGAGGAGGAGCGGGTTCTCTGGGTGTACAAAGAAGTTCTCGCAGGCATTCGACGCCATTTTCCACCGCTTTACTTTCAAAGTGTGAAAGGCGAGGAACGGGCGAAAATTTGCTTCGATTACATGTTTTATGAACTCATGGGGGAAAGCGACATCTATGTATTGCCCCAAATATTTGGGAAAACAGAAAGAGCCTACTCCATTTTAAAAAAGCACAGGCTCAAAATTCTTGTTGATACGCTCTACTTTTCCCCTTTCGACATGGTCACGGAGATGTATCCGATCCTCAATGATCCAGTCCTTTGGAAAGATTACTAAAAAAACTTGCGTACACCTTCTGTCTTTTTTTACCTTGGGGATAGTTTCATTAGCTTATAAGCAGATGAAACGGCCGTACTCTACAGGTGAGAGAAGGAGGCGTTGCGCATGGCAACAGTAGAGGCTCACCACGATGTTTGCTCTACAGATGTGGAGCAGCTTTTGGGCAGGCGGGTTCGCTACCAGAAGCACAAGCCAGGCAGGTATCTTTCGTTGGAAAGAATCCCGCTGGTGGCCTTCCAGATCGACACGGTCAACAGATTTGGAAGCAGAGTAGTACTGAATGACGGGGCAGTGGTGATGGAGAGTGCTCCGACCGTCATGGAGCGAGCGGGGAGAATAGCCCTTTTGCTCGCAACAGGAGAGGAACTCTATTTCACAGTAGAGTAACTCTCTCGGGAGTCGTCTTGCACGGATGCGTGTGAGACGACCCTCTCAAATTTCTCAAAGAATTTATTTGACGAGTGCCGAAAGATGTTGCAAAATGTCTATTAATGTTTTAATTGTAAAAAAATGGAGGCGATTTGCCGTGTTGGCAAAGAATGCTGTCGATTTGGTTAACCTCTGCTATGAAGAGACAAATTGTTTAGTGTCGTTGGATCGTTTAAAGGAATCGTTTATTGCTTTCGTCTTTGGCAATTACCAGGAAGCCTTTGTACATCGGTTTGATTTGGAAAAGTTCTACGAACACCTGGATCAATTGAATCTGACGAATTGCCGCAGAGATTTCGATAAGGCAGTAGACGAATGGTATATGATCCAGTATGGCTGCGACTCCAAGGATGCGAATTTTCATGAGATTCTGTTTAATCTCGTAAAAGAGGCGATTGTGGAGTATCAGTCCCAAAATCGTGCAGATCTGATTCGTGATGTGACCAAACTGCTGACTCTTCCTACCGGATTTATCGCTCGCTGGCAGAGTGGATATCGGAATGAGCGCGCATTGCCCAATTATTTTAAGTACCTGATGAAGCTGGGAATACGTTCGTTGGAAGACATCGAAACATTGGTCGATATGTGGCTTGTCGAATACCCCAATGCCTTTCAAAAAAAGCAGCAACAACTATTCGCTAACCCACCGCGAAGAGGGAGACCCAACAACGTGGAATTGGCATTGCTGGTAGAAAAAGCAAGCCAGTTGAAGCCCGAGCTGACATCGCAGGAGCGGGAACGTCTAAGGAAGATTTACTATTACCACCGCAAGACGTTGACACTTCGCGAAATGGTGGAGAAGTTTAAAAAGTACATCTCAAGCAAAAGCAAGTCAAAAGACACGCAGGTAGGCTGATATGTTTGATCAAATGAGTCGTTTCGTCTCCCGGTTTCGTGAATTGGAACAACAAGAATACACGCAAACCCGTGAGGAAGAACGACAATGGAATCTGTTGAAGATCAAACTGGCCGCACCGCAGGTCGAAGAACAGCACCAAACAATCAATCGTAGGTGCATTGCAGTGACAAGTCTTTATGAACAGGCAGGCGCCAGTTTTGTGGCTAGCAATGTCGCGTACTCGCTGGCAAGTCAGGGCATACCGGTTACGCTTTGTGAGATGCCTGGTTCCGCTTCCTATTATTATTTTTCACTCGATTTCGAACGACGAGCGAAAACAAGCATGAAACACTCATCCGCAGCTGTGCTCCTTATGCAAGATAACTATCTTCGCATCCAGATCAAGCCTCCATATCTTCACCATCCTACACCTCAAATAGACATCGCTGATTGGTTGTTACGAATAAACAAAGAAAGTTCGGTCGTTGTGATAGATCTCTCGTCTCGTTGGCGAGAAGCTGAAGCAACTCGAATACTGGACTTTGCAGACGAAATTTGGGTCATCTTTGACACCGACTTTGCACGGCTGACTCGCTTGTTTCTCATGGAATCCGCTCCGCCTTGGTGGAATCTTGCAGGTCACAAAATGATGTGGGTCGCGAATAAATGGAATGAACGTCTTTCACGATCAGGCATGAAGAAAAAAGTAGAAGGCACTCTCTCTTTGTGGAATACAGAAGCCAATTGCGCGACCAGACACGCGGTTTTGCCACAATTCGACGGAGAGAAAATCTCATTGGCTCAAGCGAAAGGCAGCCTTCTGCTGGAACGCTATCCAGAGGAAGAAACGTATTTTCATCCACTGGTGAACGCATGTAAAGGAAGGATGCTATGAAAAAGCAAACGGTGGTACTCATTTGTGTGGTCTCATTTTTTCTCGCGGGAGCTTCGTTCTACGCTGCTACCCAATACATTGATGCATTGGCAGCCAAAAAGCTTTTCGCGCCAGTCGTTAAGGTGGCACAGGGCAAAGAAATCTCCCCATTTGAACCCATTTCACGCGATGATGTGGTGCTGGTTCAGGAATCGGTGGATGAAATCCTTCCAGACTCCATCCGTGAGATCGAACAGGTGGTGGGGAAAAGAAGCGTTCAGACCATGTATCCGGGAGAACAGCTCTTGCGCACAAAATTGACGGAACAGCAGCTGCTGCCAGAGATCGGAGAGGGCAGGTATGAATTTCCGCTGATGA
This sequence comes from Brevibacillus sp., assembly GCA_035645495.1. Classification (GTDB taxonomy): domain Bacteria; phylum Bacillota; class Bacilli; order Brevibacillales; family Brevibacillaceae; genus Brevibacillus. Next base: position 10,666 of record DASQMM010000623.1, read on the forward strand.
ATATCCAGCCGCTGACGGAACTGCGAAAAGGCGACTACGTGAAGATCTGGGTGAAGTACAAGTCCATCCATGAGCTGGAAGACTATCCTCCCCCTCACCATTTCCACAAGAGCAATGATACGGCAGATTTATTGTTTGAGAGTCAGCTGGTCAGTGTCCGCGACAGCAATGGGATTGAAATCTATACGTTGAAGCCCAATCTGTTGCCGTCACCTGACCAAATGGATTCGATCTTTCATAGTGGTACACGTGAACAGCCCATGCTGAATGCGGAGAAAAGATATCGGGACTATCGTGTACAGCCTACTGCTTTACCGGCTTATGTTGGCTTTAATTTGACCGATCAGCAGTACATGAAAATAACAGAGGCGATGGCATACGGGATGCTGCAAGTGGGTCACATTATGGTTTCGGAGGAATCAACCTCATGAAAATACTCGTCTGTTATGTGATGAAGTCATTGGCAAAAACGTATTTGCCAGAAAACGTAGAGGCATTGGTAGCTGAGTCTGCAGGAGAGTATTCTCGCCTCGTCCATCTCTATCAGCCAGATTCGGTTATCCTCTTCTCAGAAATGTTCACCGATCCTGTCTGGGAGTGGCTTCCTGCGGTCCGGGCCGAATTGCCTGTACACACACCGCTTATCATTATTCCGCTTTATCGGGATGAGAAAAAGATCCAACAGGTCGTGGAAGAAATGCCGCTGCAAGGCGTGTATTTGTTGTCGGCTAATCTTTCCCAGACGGAAATCCGCGAACAGATCAGCCTTGTTCTCGGATTTGCAGAAGCGGACACAGAAACACCTAACATGAACGGCGAGGGACAGGTCACTGCCATGATGAGTTACGGCGCATCCGGGATTACTACCTTTTGTATTAATTTTCCGGTTCTGCTGGCAAAGCACAACCCGGACAAAAAGATTCTGGTCCTTGATATGAATGACGCCAAGCCGGATTTGACCCGCTTTTTCAAGCTGCAGCATCATCAATTAGCGCTCTTTCGCCCTGATTTTTTGGATGTAAAAATGGCTGGCAAGCGCAACTGGACACGGATTTGCAAACAGAGCGAGCATACGGCGAATCTGTATTATGCTCATGCGGCGAACAAATGGAAAAGTGCAGAACTCTCCAACATGATAGAGGTATTGCGAAGACAGTTCGACTACGTTTATGTGGACTGGGGCTATTGTTTTCCAGAGTCCGAGACGTTGCACCGGATGATGCATCTGGCAAGCCGCATCCTTCTGTTTGTCAGGGCGGATCCATTTAGCATTGAGAGCGCGAAAGAATGGATACATACGTGGAAGAGCCGGGGGATCACCTGCGAGGTGCTGCTCAGCCATTTGGACAAAGGACACCCCTATCGAATCGGGGAAGATGTAGCCGTTTACGGCGTCGTGCCGCGCATTTCAGAGAGCAGATTGATGCAATCCCAGCGCAGCAGCAGTGTACTGGTGGAGGAGATGTTTCCGCCCAAGATCTATAAAAACAGCTTGGAGGAAATCATTAAAACAGAACATGTTACGAATAGTGTGGTGTTGACTCGATGAAGATCTTGGCTCAACCCCCAATTCCCGTATCTTTGCAAAATGTAGAGGAGATCAAGCAGGCCGCTCGAGATTATTTAAATCATTTTGGCAACACCAAGGAAGAAAAGCTGGAAATGCAACGTATTCTTGCTCTGGCCGAACAAGGGGACAGAGATAGTCATAATCATATCATCCTTCGCTTACAGCACTATTTTGAGGAAATCATTAAACGGCCGGTGACGGAGGAGATTTTACCCCACGTCAATGGTTATGAAGGGCTTACCTTTGCTACCTATGGCTGGGGGATCCTGGACGCGGTCCTGCATCTGTCCCCTTGGGTGGAAGAGGTGCGCATTTCAGCTAACCGCAATGTGGCATATATGGAGCAAGGCGTTAAGAAATTCCTTTCGTACAAGCCGGGTTGGAGGGAAGTAGAGACTCTTCAGCAAAAGCTGACAAATACAGCTGGGCTGTCTTTTAATGAAAAAAAGCCCCGGTTGAGCGGGTATTTGGATTCATTAAAAGCCCGGCTGACGATGTTTACCTTTCCCTACTCGAGAGTGCCGACAATTCTAGTCCGACGTTTTACGACACCATCCTTTTCCTTGGACAATCTGAGAACCCAACCGTTTCCCACGTTTGATCAAAAGGTGCAAATGCTGATCGAGCAACAAGTATACGGAAGGGCCAATGTATTGGTAATCGGGCCTATGGCTGCGGGGAAAACCACGCTGATGTTATGCATGTTGAAATTAAAAGATCCTCTGACGGAATACGTCACAATATTTGAGAGTGAACATGAAATGCGTTTTGGAGATGTGTGGCCGGGCGAAGTGATTGAATTGCAAAATGTCGAGGAGATTGGCATTGATTTGGCCCACTGCTTCAAAGATATGTACCGCTCGACAGCAAACACGATCCTGATTGGTGAGATTAGGGAGCCAATTGAAGCCTATCACTTTATCAATGCCGGCGTCAGAGGTACTGACGCTACGATTGGGGCAATGCATGAACGATTTCCTCACAAGGCGCTGCAAGATTTGACGGATCTCGTATATCAGTATGGCGGGCGCAGCATAGAGCTGACACAGGAGAGGATTAGCAGAGCGGTGAATTTTGTCAACTCGCTTACCTACCGAAACAACGGCCATCGATTCATAGATGCGATTCACGTGACGCAATGGAATGATACGTTTCATCGTGTCGATTCCGTCCCCTTGGTTGTTCGTCATATGGCGACTGGCGAGTATGAATGGACAGGGAGAATGCTGGATGCCCATCTGACGGAATACATGTGCTACGTAGGAAAAGCAGATCTGGATGTTCTAAGGGAGCTACGTCTGACTGATCTGGGCAGGCAGCTATGAAGTACCTCTTGCTTTTGCCGATGTTTCTTAGCCTGCTCTGCGGTTTCTACTTTCTGGGCTTGTATCTGTACAGAAGCTGGTCCACTCCTAAAATGCTATTTCCTCGAACGGTGGCTGTCTGGCGCGAAAGGCTATTGAATTATGAGACCGGGCGTGTGCTCTATGAAGGATACGATCGCTGGTGCAAGGTAGTAGGGGGGACCCCGGAAGCTTGCCTGCTTTATTCTTTGACCGGTGGCGTGGCTGGTTTTACAGCAGGAATTTTATTGGGCAATCTGATTGTTTCCCTATCGCTGTTTTTGCTGTTTTTCCTTCTTCCTACACTGCTGCTTTATGCCCGTTATACCGTACAGATGAACAAGAAAATCAATTCCTTTTGCCAATTTGTCGATCTTTTCGCCCGCTACTATAACAGTCGAAAAAATATAATCCTGACCTTTCGGGAAATGATCGAAGAGTGTCCCAAGGAGCTATTGCCGGACTTACTGCTCTTAAACAACGCTTTGGCTGATGGTGGAGACCCTGTGAAAGCAGTGGAGGCATTTGCGGATCGGCTTCACCACCCTTGGGCATATGATTTTGCGATGTATATCGCCAGCGGCTTGGAAGGCGAGACCGAGGAAATTCAGTCCCCATTAAATCGATTGACCAACGAAATGTTCATCCAACAGGACGAGAAAGAAGAGCGGGACAGCGAGATTCATTCGATCTGGATTAGTTTGTTGATTGTCATCGTGATCTGCATCCTGCTGATTCCGTACAACCAGAGTTTGCTGCAGGACTCCTACCGTCTCTATTTCTTTACACCTGATGGGCAGGCCATCCTCGCAATCGCTGTGACAGTCTGGCTGCTTTCTATTCTGCTAGCCTTCATCTGGGGAAGGAGGTTTCGTTAATGCCTCTGGTAACGTTGTACATCTGTTTGGCACTCGGTTCCCTCTTTATTTTTATCATGGCATTCTCGATTGGGAAGTACCTGGTTCACGCACAGAAGCCGAAACTGTTCATCTCTTCCGCATGGTGGGGCAAATGGGAGAAAGCCGTTCACTCCAACGATGAGGAGCGGTGGGAGAAATTATTGTCACGTGCTGGAAGACCTTTTGGATGGGGAAAACCGGAGTGGGTGTTTGCACAGGTGATCTCAGGCAGTGCGGTCTGTGTACTGACAGTGATGTGGGTATGGGTAGGCCGAGTAGAATCTTTTCCCGTCCTGACCATGTGTTTGGCTGCTGCGGGTAGTTTTCTTTTGCCGTATATGGGATTAAAAATGTGGGCAGGGCGCAGAGAAGAAATATTAAGCACGGACATTGCCCGATTTATCAATCGCTATGTGACGTTGCTTGAAAATCAGGTTCCGGTCTATAGTGCAATGGTAAAGGCTGCACGCCCGACGAGGCTTCTAAAGGAATGCATCCCAACGATCTCGGAGTGGAACAAAGACCCTGTAGAGGCATTGGAAAATTTCAAACAAAAGCTGGGAGTAGATGATGCGGTAATCCTGGTCTCTGGCATGCGTACCATCGAACAACTCAGCGATGCACAGCTCGGTTTGACGATGCAGCGACTGGAATGGGCTGTAGATCATCGCCGCATGTTTCGCCATCGCAAGAAAATTAAATCGTTGGGCATCGGGTATAGTGTGATCGTCTATCCCGCATTCTACATCGGTCTGCTTGTGGCTATGTTTCCTTGGTACAAGCTATTGACGGAAATTTTGGACAAATACCTGACATAAGGAGGGGGCGATTCATGACAAAGCTTTTTTCGATTTTGATGTGTCTCGTGTTTACGCTGGGCATTATCGTATCCAGCATGTCGGAGGTAAACAGTTCTGTTGTCGGAGACGGAGGATTGCGTGATCGCGCCGTTTCCTGGATTGATCAAGCAATCCCCTAAGTAACAAGCATTTCATTACCAATAATCCAAAGGAGTGTATCTACATGTCTAAAATGTTTTTTATCTTCCTGGCCTGCGTCATGGTATTGGGAATTGGTGTCAGCAGCTATGGCAATGAATTAAGCCCGGCAGCAAATGACTCGGCAGATCGCATCAATCGTTCCGTTACTTCTCTCAATTACGACACCAGCAATGAAAACATTCAATTCCGGATGCAAAACGGCTCGCCGTATACTTCCAACTGATGCTGCACGTCCATGTTTTTCTCGTCATTGTAATCATGGTCGGCAGTTTGTGTTCCGCTCTATGGATGGCTGAACCGGAAGCTCAGTTTCGCCAGACTCAACAGGAGAGGGTGTATCGTGCGGCGACAGTCATTTTTCACTAATGTAAGGAAAGGACTGATTTCCTGAAGCGATGGTTAAAGCGAAAGTATTCCTAATCTCATTCACCGTTCTCCTACTCATTTTCTCCGGGATTGGGGCGTATCACATGTATGCAATGGAACGCTCCGTCGCCCGAGCCATTTATGCAGATGTCCTTGACGACATGCAGGATATCGGTTATTTGGAGCCTGATTTGGCCGCGTATTATGTACAGAAAATGGAGGAGCTTGGCTGGGATGTGTCGGGTGACGTATTTGAGGGAAGCCGTCCCCGCAGTCCCGGTGAGCGGGCTCGCAAGGAAAGGCAAGAAGAGGTGACGCTGGTTCTGCGTATTCACCCATCCCGCCTTTCACAGTGGATGCATCGCTTCGTACAGGGAGAAATTTTGTTTTCGTTTGCGGGAAGCCGTCCTTCCGAATACTTTGATCCGGAGTGGTAAGTGATGAGTAAAATGATCGCCATCCTGGCGTTAATGGTTTTGGTCCTGCCTTTGACGGTTCATCTGTTATTGACGGGACCAGATAATCTGATGTCTTCTGGCACACAGTTTTTTGGCAAACTGCTTACGCAAGTCACCCGGTTTGGTACAGGCTGATGGGGCAGCTGATCGCGGTTATTCTCAATGTTATGGTGTTGTTGTTGGTTCCATTGGGTTTGTTGCAAGTGCACACAGTGATTCAGACTCACAATGAACTGTTGGAGATAAGCGCGGCTGCAGCCAAATATGTAAGCAACCACGGCGGTGTCAATGACGCCATGGTCCAACAGCAGGTGAAGCGAGTCATTTCCAGAGAGCTGAGGGAAAAACAGTTCTCCCTGACTGAGCAGGATGTTGCTGTCAGCATTGTCCGTACGCAGTCAGCTGACCCTGCCATGTGGAGCCACGAGGATGAATTTATGCTGCGCCTGGAAATTCCGTATCCGCGTTTTACCAACCTTCTGCCGACCTCATCGCGAACCCTGTCCGTGAGCAGGCAGGGGACGATCAACGTCATGGATTACGATCTATGACTGTTTTTGGGGAGGGGAGAAGGTTATGGGCATCAATCTCTTATCGATTTCTACATTACTCTTCTTTCTCTTGATCGGATTATTTGTAGTGGATACGGACTTGGCTATGCAAAAGAAACAAGAGGTAAAGACTCTGCTGGAGCTCGCCAATCACCATGCCAGCTTTGCGGTAGACCCCGTGCTCAAGACGGAAGGCGTCATTGATTTGATCGAGGAAGAAGCGTTGACTCGTTTTGCGGAACGCATGCGGGAGAACGGCGGTTATTTAATGGAAGCTGCTTCATTCATTCCTGCCACCAATAGTGTCACGACGGATCCGATTCCCTTTGTCCAACACTACATCGATTTTCGTTCTTGGAGGCAGGATTGGGAGTTGCATCTGCGCTATGACGGCTCGGCACTTGCTATGGAACGAATCACATCCGGTGCGCGAAATCAGGACGGAGGACGCCTGCGAATCCTTGTGACCACCAAGCAGGGAGAGGTTTTGCAACTGGCACCCAAAACCATGGTTGGCCCCTCGCATGTCGTAGTTGCTTACGTCGATGAACGCCCCTTCCTCTCCATGCTGCCTGGACATGCCTTTCCCGTCGTCAGTGTGGAGGAAGTTAAACGTTAACACTTTGTTTACAAAATTGAGATATTTCTGCTAATATAGAGGAAAGCGCCTTGTCATCCGCGATTGTGAGGAAGTAGCGTTCCGAACGTCTCGCATGGATGAGCCCGAGGCCCGGTTAAAGCGAGGTTGACCTTTTGGTGTTTGATAAAGATACCGTTTACATCGTAGGGGATGCCCAATCTTCGTCCAACAATCCGATCACGCAGCAGTTTAGCGCGTTCTTTATCGGCTTGGTTGTAGACACCAGCAATCACAAGATCGTAGAAGCTTCCTGTTCCTCTACGATTCAGCTCACCTCTGATTTTACCCGCTCTCTTTTTGTAGGTCATTCGATCCTGGATCTGGACAAAGTAGGAGACGAGATTCGTTATCGCTACTTTGGCTCGTCCCAAAAAACGTTGATCGCTGCTTTTAAAGACGCCCACAAGAAGTACAAACAGGCGATTGCTTTTCGAGAAAAGCAGATCAACCCAAATGAATAATTTTTGATCGCTGCTTTATTTATTCGTATGCACGGCATACACGTAAGTAAAACCCAGCAAATGCCCTGATTCATCGCATTTGCTGGGTTTTTTGTTATATTCACCTGCTTACAATCTACATCTCAGAAGGAGGAGCGTCCTTGTTATCTTTTATCTTGCGCCGATTTATCTCCATGATCGTGACGTTGTGGCTGATCATCACGCTTACCTTTTTCCTCATGCATGCAGCGCCCGGCAATCCTTTTGAGAAGGAAGGCAAGGGCCTGCCGGACGCCGTAGCTGCCAACCTGAATGCCTTCTACAATCTGGATAAGCCGCTGATTGTGCAGTACGGGCTTTACCTGCAAAATCTGGTCAAATTCGATTTGGGCCCTTCCATCGCCAACAGCTCGGATACGGTCAACAAAATCATCGCTCGCGGGTTTCCCGTCTCCTTTCAATTGGGGCTTGTCGCGATCCTCTTTGCGATAGTGACCGGGATCGCGCTCGGCGTGGTAGCGGCGCTGCGGCATAATCGCCTGATTGACTACGTCGCGATGGTGATTGCGGTGATCGGGATCTCGGTCCCCAGCTTCGTGTTGGCCTCCCTGTTGATCAAATACCTGGCTGTAGAATGGAAGCTGTTTCCCACGGCTACTTGGGGAACATGGCAGCATGTGGTCTTGCCTGCGCTGGCCTTGGCTTTCAGCCCGATCGCGATTATCGCGCGCTTGACCCGCACCAACATGCTTGAGGTGCTGACGGCGGAATACATCGAGACGGCTCGCGCCAAAGGCTTGTCGCCTGCCACGATCGTGTTCAAGCACGCGCTGCGCAATGCCATATTGCCAGTCGTTACTCTCTTGGGGGCATTGATTGCCAATATTTTGACCGGAAGCTTTGTCATCGAGAAGATTTTTGCGATTCCAGGAATGGGCAAGTACTTTGTGGCAGGCATCAACAACCGCGACTATTCCGTGATCATGGGGACAACCGTCTTTTACAGCGCCCTTTTGATCTTCATGATGTTCATCGTAGATGTTCTGTACAGCATTATCGATCCACGAATTAAGTTCCATGGAAAGGAGAGGGAAGGATGATCGTTTCTGACGAATTGTTTACCCCCATGCGCAAAGACAACCTGAGTGCGGAAGCGATTGTGCGACCCCAGCTCACCTATTGGCAGGAGGCATGGCTGCGGTTGCGCGGCAACAAGCTGGCACTGGCAGGATTGGTCATCATTATCATCCTTGGCGTCATGGCGATTGCCGGTCCCATCATCTCGCCGCATGACTACGCGAAGCAGTCCATGATTACGAAGAACCAGCCGCCTTCCGCGGAAAACTGGTTCGGCACCGACGATTTCGGCCGGGACGTGTTCACACGGGTATGGCATGGTGCGCGTATCTCCCTGTTCGTCGGGCTGATGGCGGCGCTGATCGATTTTTTCATTGGTGTCATTTACGGCGGAATCGCCGGTTATCTGGGCGGGCGCGTCGACAATATCATGATGCGCTTCGTCGATATTTTATACGGTCTGCCCTATCTCTTGGTTGTCATCCTGCTCATGGTCGTGATGGGGTCCGGATTAGTGACGATTATCGTCGCCTTGAGTGCGACGGGGTGGATCGGGATGGCGCGTACGGTGCGCGGACAGGTGCTGCAGATGAAGAACTCGGAGTATGTGCTGGCGGCCAAAACCATGGGAGCCAAGCCGTTCTACATCGTCCGCAAACATCTTTTGCCCAATACCATCGGGATCATTATCGTCTACGTCACGCTGTCTGTCCCTTCTGCTATTTTTGCGGAGGCTTTCCTCAGCTTTCTCGGACTGGGCATTCAGGCGCCGATGGCGAGCTGGGGTACGATGGCCAATGACGGTCTTCCCACGATCTTGTCAGGTCACTGGTGGCGACTCTTTTTCCCTGCATTCTTCATCTCTATGACAATGCTTGCGTTCAACGTGCTTGGCGACGGATTGCGTGACGCATTTGATCCGAAGACAAGGAGGTAGCGACTGTGGAAAAATTACTGGAAGTAGACGGACTTCAAGTCGCGTTCAAAACGCACGGGGGAACCATTCAAGCAGTTCGAGGCGTAAGCTTTACCCTGCACAAGGGGGAGACGATCGCGATTGTGGGCGAATCGGGCTGTGGAAAGAGTGTGACTGCCAAAAGCATCATGCGCCTGATCCCCGAACATATCGGCAAAATCGTCGGAGGCAAGATGCTGTTCCAGGGAAAAGACCTGGCACAACTGCCGGAAAAAGAAATGCGGGAGATGCGCGGTTCGCAGATCTCGATGATTTTCCAGGATGCCATGACCTCGCTCAATCCCACGCTCTCGATTGGGGAGCAGATCATGGAAGGGATCATTCGCCATCAAAAGGTCTCCCGAAGCGAAGCCAAGAGGCAGGCGACTGAAATCCTGCAATTGGTCGGCATCGCCAATCCGGAAAGCCGTTTGAAGCAGTACCTGCATCAGTTCAGCGGAGGGATGCGGCAGCGGATCATGATTGCAATCGCATTGGTCTGCAAGCCGGCCATCCTGATCGCGGATGAGCCGACGACCGCATTGGACGTCACGATTCAAGCGCAGATTATCGAGCTGTTTCAGACCATCCAGCGCAAGACGGGGGTCTCGATCATCATGATCACACACGATCTGGGAGTGGTCGCCAAGATTGCGGATCGGGTGAACGTGATGTATGCGGGCAAGGTCGTCGAGTCGGGTCCTGTGCGCGAGATTTTCTACAATCCGCAGCATCCGTATACAAAAGGACTGCTCTCTTCCATGCCGCGTCTGGATGCGGATCGCAACATTCCGCTCAGCCCGATTCCGGGTACACCGCCAGATCTTTTCGCACCACCCGCTGGCTGTGCTTTCGCAGCGCGCTGTGAGTATGCCCTGGAGGTATGCCGCGCGCACCAGCCCGAGGAAACACAGCTGGGCAGCAAGCATGCCGTCTCCTGTTGGCTGCAGGACCCGCGGGCCAAGAAACTGATGACCGCGCAGCAATCGCCTACTGGCACGTAAGCGGCTTAGTTCCATTCCATTCGATGGGATCAGGGGACGTCCACTTTGGCGTCATCCGATTACCACATAAAAAATCCAAGGGGGAATTTTCGTGAAAAAATGGTCAAAACTTCTGTTTTCGGCCACGCTTTCTGTGTCCATGCTCGTCGTGGGCTGTTCATCGGGCGAACCGCCTGCAAACAATGCCCAGCCGCCAGCGGCCAATTCCAATGAGCCGGCGCCCACACCGACTGAGCAAGCTGCCAAGCTGCTGTTGCTCAACAACATCAAGGAACCGACTTCCCTGGATCCGCCGGTGGGCTTCGATGAGCCATCCTACAACATCCTGAACAACCTGATGGAAGGGTTGACCCGACTGGATGAGAATCAAAAGCCGCAGCCAGCGGCAGCGACTGAATGGAAGATATCGGATGATGGAAAAACGTACACCTTTACCCTTCGTGACAATAAATGGACAAACGGCGAACCTGTAAAAGCCGAGGATTTTGTATTCGCGTGGAAACGCATGCTTGATCCGCAAATCGCTTCCCCGGCTGCGCCGCTGGCCTATATCATCGAAGGCGCAGAAGCGTACAACAGCGGGAAAGGTACTGCCGATGACGTGCAGATCAAGGCGATTGACGACAAAACGCTGGAATTCAAACTGGCCCAGCCTGCTTCCTGGACCTTGCTGATGCTGTCCAACCCGGCATTCTTCCCGGTTCATAAAGCGACTGTCGAAAAAGACCCTAACTGGGCGAACGAAGCCGCTACCTTTGTGGGCAATGGACCGTTCAAGCTGACAGAGTGGGCACATGACAGCGAAGTAAAAATCATGAAGAACGAGAACTACTGGGATGCCGCAAATGTGACATTGGCAGGCGCTGTCTGGAAGATGATTGACGATACAAATACGGAATACCAGATGTACCAAAATGAAGAGCTGCACAGAACCACATCTGTGCCTGCTGACCTGGCAGACCAGCTTTTCAGTGAAGGGAAAGTATATGTTCGCGATGGTGCAGGTACCGAGTTTTACCGTTTCAACGTAACCAAAGAGCCGTTCGACAACGCCAATATCCGCAAGGCGTTCAGCATGGCGATTGACCGTCAAACCTTGGTGGATATGGTGCTGATGCGCAAACAAAGACCGGGAACCGCCTTCGTATCGTATGGTATGCCTGATGCCAACTCCACTGGAGAATTCCGCGAAGTGGGCGGCGATCTGGTCAAATTCGATCCAGCCGAAGCGAAAAAACTGCTGGAGCAAGGCATGAAGGAAAAAGGCTACACCACATTGCCGGAAATCACGCTTACGTATCGCAGCGGTACGAACCCGGAAAAAACGGCATTGGCTGTACAGGAGATGTTCAAGCAAAACCTGGGCGTCGACATCAAGCTGCAGAAGGTGGAAGGCCAGGTGCTGACCGACATGACCAAGCAGCTGCAGTACCAGATCGCACGTTCTTCCTGGTTGCCTGACTTCGGTGATCCGATCAACTTCCTGGATAACTTCCGCTCGGAGAGCCCAAATAACCGCACTGGCTGGAAAAACGCAGAGTACGACAAACTGATTGCTGCGACGTATCAAGAAGCCGATGATGCCAAGCGTTTCCAAATGCTGCATGACGCCGAGAAGATGCTGATGGATGAGGCTCCAATTGCTCCACTCTTCTTCTACAATACGTCCTTGCTGCAAAGCGAAAAGGTCAGCGGTATTCAAAGCTCCTCCCTCAGCTACACGGATTTGAGAAAAGCAGTGGTGAAGTAAAGTAAGTTGGCTGGGAGACGTCATTCCCATTTGGCGAATGGCTCTCCCTTTTTACGAACTTTTTCAATAATGCTATCATTTACAGGACAGCCAACTTAGACACATGGAGGAAATTATGATTATCCAAAATATCGAAGCAAGACGCATCGCAGTTCCCTTGAAAAAGCCCTTTAAAACAGCGTTGCGTACCGTCGATCATCTCTATTCCGTTTTGGTAAAAATCACTTGCGACAACGGCATGGTAGGGTGGGGAGAAGCATCCGCAACTGTCGTCATTACGGGGGACAGCATACAAAGCATTGAAGCTGCGATCCTGCAAACGATCAAACCACAACTGGTCGGTCTCAATCTGCTGGCGCATGAGCATGTTTTTCATACCCTGCACCAGTCGATGGTAGGCAACAGCAGTGCGAAAGCCGCAGTAGACATCGCCCTGTACGATCTGCTTGCCCAGCGAGCCAACCTGCCTCTCTACCAGCTTCTTGGAGGATACCGGGATGAGTTGGAGACGAATTATACCGTTAGTGTCAACAGCCCCGAAGAAATGGGGGAAGATGCCGCTGCCTATCTGAAGGATGGTTTTCATGTCCTCAAAATCAAGGTAGGGAAGGACGACATCGAGGAAGATATCGTCCGCATTCAACAGATACGAAAAACGGTCGGCAATCAAGTGAAGATTCGTCTCGACGCTAACCAGGGCTGGAATGTCAAAGAAGCGATTGTTTCGATCCGCAAGATGGAGGACATGGGGCTGGGTATCGAACTGGTCGAGCAACCCGTAAAGGCTCATGATCTTGAGGGCTTGAAACGGGTAACAGATGCTGTCGATACTCCAATCATGGCGGATGAGAGTGTCTTTTCCCCGGCTCAAGCATTGGAGGTATTGCGCAACCGGGCTGCCGATATGATCAACATCAAGCTGATGAAGGCGGGAGGCATTTTCAAAGCTCAGCTGATCAACCAAATGGCAGAGGAACACGGAATTCCTTGCATGGTTGGCAGCATGGTGGAGTCGCGCCTGTCCGTCTCGGCAGCAGCCCATTTTGCAGCCAGCAAGAAAAATATTACGCGTTATGATTTTGATGCGCCGCTGATGCTGTTGCGGGATGGCATCGAGGGCGGCGTGACCTATGAGGGACGCAAGATGACCATGCCGCAAGCACCAGGCTTGGGTATTCGCTTCGTGAGCCTGTGGGAGGAAGGAGAGCAGAGATGAGATCAGCAATTGTGGCTGTAAGTGTAGCGACGGTTTGGACGAAGCCGGAGTCTCCAGTCGACACAGATCGGGCTGCCCTCACTGCGCCTGTCGATTTGCGCGGCTGGCTCGGCTCGCTGACGGTGGAGGACAAACTGGATTTTTACAACCGCAACGCGATACAGACTCAGGCGCTGTTCGGGACGCGCGTGGAAGTCCTGGAAGAGCGGGGAGATTGGTCGCATATTCTGATACCCGAGCAATCGAGCAAGAAAGACGAGAGAGGTTATCCGGGCTGGGTTCCGACCGTGCAGTTGGCTGCTTGGTCTGACGCGTATGCGATCCAGTCAGGGCGACCTGCCGTACTCGTTACAGCGCCGCATGCTCGCTTGTTCGATTCACAGCGGCAAGCGGGGATTGAGCTGGCGTATTTGACTCGACTTCCTCTGCTGCAGGAGGAAGCGGACTGGGTGAAGGTAGCGACGCCATTAGGAGATGCTTATTTGCGGCGTGAGGATGTCCAAATCGTTACCGCAGGGGAACGGATCAAAGATATCCAGGCAGCAAATGCCGGGGAGGCGATTGTGGCTCATGGGAAACGTTTTCTGGGGCTTCCCTATTTATGGGGCGGGATGTCTTCCTACGGCTATGACTGCTCGGGTTTTGCCTATAACATGCACCGCTCGGTCGGAATTGAGATTCCGCGAGACGCCTCCGATCAGGCAACAGCGGGCCAGAAGGTAGAGAAAGAAGATCTGCTGCCGGGCGACTTGTTGTTTTTTGCCTATGAAGAAGGAAAAGGACGCGTCCATCATGTCGGGATCTACATGGGCAATGGGCAAATGATCCATTCGCCTGATTCCCGCGGTGCCATTGAGATTGTTCAATTGTCTGGCTATAAATTGAAACATGAGCATTCGATTTCGAGACGTTACTGGCAGGATTGACGACTGGGGGAGTGACCCATGCAGAAAAAGCCACTTGTACAAGTAAAAAACCTGACGAAAACCTTCCATCTGGGAAAAGGGATGTCACTCAAGGCGGCAGACCAGGTTTCTTTCGAGATCTACGAAGGAGAGACGTTGGGGCTGGTGGGCGAGTCCGGCTGCGGCAAGTCTACGACGGGGCGGACGATTATTGGTTTGTATCAGCCGACGTCGGGCGAGGTGATTTTTGACGGGCAGAACGTCCATCAGGCGTCTGGCCAGGAGCGAAGCAAACTCACCCGCAATATGCAGATGATTTTTCAGGACCCGTACGCCTCGTTGAATCCACGGATGAATATCTCGGAAATCATCTCCGAGGGCATGGCGTTAAACGGCCTATATAAAGGAAAAGAAAGAGCCGAGCGCGTCATCGAGCTGTTGGAAATGGTCGGTTTGCAAAAGGAGCACGTCCACCGTTTTCCGCACGAGTTCAGTGGCGGTCAGCGGCAGCGGATCGGGATTGCACGGGCCTTGGCAGTCAATCCGCGCTTCATTATTGCGGATGAGCCAATTTCGGCCTTGGACGTGTCGGTCCAGGCGCAGGTCGTCAATCTGATGAAAAATCTCCAGCGGGAGCAAAAGCTTACCTACTTGTTTATTGCGCACGACTTGGCGATGGTCAAACACATCAGTGATCGGATCGGTGTCATGTATCTGGGCAATCTGGTGGAGATGACGGAAAGTGAGCAGCTTTACGAGAAGCCTTTGCATCCATACACGCAGGCGTTGCTGTCAGCCATTCCGGTACCAGACCCTGATCTAGAGAAGAGCCGCGAGCGGATGATTATCGAAGGAGATGTGCCGAGCCCGATCGATCCTCCCAGCGGTTGTGTCTTCCGCACCCGGTGTCCAGTAGCCAAGGAAGTGTGCGCCCAGCAAAAACCGGCCTGGCAGGAAGTAGAGAAAAATCATTTTGTCGCTTGCCATATCTATCAGTAGATTGGCGGAATCATCCGTTTACGACAATTTTCGCGAGCTATCCCTGATTGGAGGGATGGCTTTTTTGTATGGGGAATGGCAACGTTACCAACCATTTCATAACGTGAGTTCTGTTAATATTCTGTTAAAAGGAAGGAATCAGCCTGCTTTTGTCGAAAATAACGGGATATAAAGAAATGAAAAAAATCAAGCCTGCCTTCATCATGTATCTCAATCCAGAGAAATGAGGGTTGCATATGAACGTGAGTACGTCTTCCTTCCATACTACCCCCCGGCGCTGGCGGGAGGTTGAGTCACAGTTGGGCATCGTCGTGCCAAAATCACTTCGGTCCGATACAGCTGCCTTGTTGTTTCTGGAAAGCGTCGCTGCAACACCCATGTTGGACAAAGAAGAAGAGTTAGCATGTTTGATCCGTTATCAAGAAAAAGGCGACCTGGAAGCCCGTGAGATCCTGGTCCGCGCCTATTTGCGTTACGTCGTGAGTACAGCGCTGCGCCACTTGCGAAGAGGCATGCCATTCCTCGACCTGATCCAGGAAGGCACGATCGGCTTGTTTACAGCGATCGAGAAATTTGATGTCAGTCGGGGCGTTCGCCTCTACCACTACTCACACTGGTGGATCTCCCAGGCGATTACCCGTGCGATTAATGACAAGGGAAATCTGATCCGCATCCCTGTCCATATGCATGAACAAATTCGACAGTATCAAAAGCAAGTACTTAGCTTGGTTCACCTGCTCAATCGGATGCCGGATCGTTTTGAAATTTCGCATATGCTGGACATTCCACTGGAAAAGGTGGATGCGATCGAATATGCGCTGATGCTCAAACTGGAGTCCATCGATGATGAGTTGGATGGCACGCAGCATTTGGCTGAGCAGGAGGAAGAGACGCTCAGTTACGCGGAAATTGTCGATGATGGTGAATCCTCCCTCGATGATTGGATCGAAAAGGTGGATCTGCGTGTACAAATGCAGGCTGCATTGGAGAGGCTCAATCCGCGGGCGCAGGAGATTATCGCCATGCGTTACGGATTGTATGACGACCAGGTGTATACGCTTGAAGAAGTGGGCAAGATGTTCGGCCTGACCCGCGAGCGCATCCGCCAGATCGAAGCCACGACGATAGACCGTTTGCGTACGCAAAAAGCAGCGCTCGTGTTAAAAGATTATCTAAGCTAAGGCAGAACCGGACACGCTCGTCCCTCGCTAACCACGGGGGACTTTTTATATGGAAAAAAACAGATGGATCCAGGGGTGAAGAAAGTGTCGAAGGTGGCGTAGCAAATGGAGTGATGTGGTAAACTGGTTAATGCATAAAGCAGAGCAGAAGGTACTGATAAAAGATAAGGAGGATCGCACAATGAGCGATTATATGATACGAGCTACCGGATTTAAAGGACATGTGCGTGCGTTTGCGGCACGTACGACAGGGATTGTCGAAGAAATGCGCCGCCGCCACGACATGTGGAATACAGCGACTGCAGCAGCGGGACGTACACTCACCACCACGTTGATGATGGGGGCGATGTTAAAAGGAAATGAAAGCCTCTCCGTCAAAATAAAAGGGGGAGGTCCGATTGGGCAAATCGTCGCCGAAGCCAATGCTCACGGAGAAGGAGTCGCCTACGTGACCAATCCCCACGTTCATTTTGAACTGAACGAGAAAGGCAAGCTGGATGTGAAGCGGGCAGTAGGAACGGATGGCTTCGTCTACGTCACAAAAGACCTTGGACTGAAGGAACCGTACCAGGGAAGCTCCCCGATCGTATCCGGGGAGATTGGCGAGGATTTTACCTACTACTTCATGGTTTCCGAGCAGACGCCATCCGCTGTGGGGGTAGGAGTGCTGGTCAATCCTGAAGACCGCTCCGTTTTGGCGGCAGGAGGTTTTATTCTGCAATTGCTGCCAGCCACACCAGACGATGTAGTCACGCAAATTGAGGAGCGTCTGTCTCAATTGCCGCAAGTGTCCCGCATGATCGGGGAAGGGCTGTCACCGGAAGAGATCCTGGCCAAGGTTTTGGATGAGCCCAAAATCTTGAGCCGGACTGAAATTCACTTCCGCTGCGACTGCTCCGAACAAAAAGTAATCAGAGCGTTGATCAGTATGGGGAAAGAAGAGATGGACAGCATGATTGCCGAGCAGGGAGAAGCAGAGGTTCACTGCCATTTTTGCAATGAACGGTATCATTTTGATAAGTCCGCGTTGGAGGACATCAAGAGAGGCATGTAGGCGCGGCACTCCGAAGGGGAGGGTGACATGACCAACGGCAAAGGGTTGTGGACATTCGTCGGCGCACTAGTAGTGCTTTTAATGGTGGTGACGTGGTCGTGGTCCCAGTCTTCCGGCAAGCTGAAGACAGCTGCAGTCGTAGGGGAGAAAACGATCACGGATGCCGAATGGGTAGCAGCATTGAAGGAAAAGTACGGTCAGCAGGTCCTGCAGGATATGATTAATCGGGAAGTCGTGTTTCAGGAGGCACAACGCCTCGGCGTCACGGTCAATCCCGAAAGGCTGAAAAAAGAGCTGGAACAAATCCGTGAAAGCTATGGAAGTCAGACCGATGAGGAATTTGAGCAGGCATTGAAGCAGCAGGCCGGAACCACAATTGAGGCACTTACCAGGGAGATCACCTACCAACTGTTGCTGCGTGAACTGGCGACCCAGGAGGTAAGCGTCTCGGAAGATCAGATACAGGCCTTTTACCATAATAATCCCGAGCGATTTGTACAGCCTTTGCAGGTGCATCTCAGGCAGATCGCGGTAGCATCCAGGGAAGAAGCAGATCGAGTGCTGGCAGAGCTCAAACAAGGCGCCAACTTTCAGACCTTGGCAAAGGAGCACTCGATCGATGACGCCACCGCAGCGGCAGGCGGGAATATGGGGTGGGTCACTTTGGAAAAATCAGATCTGACGGATAAAGCGAAAAAGCTGTTGGCTGATTTGAAGAAGGGAACAGTCAGCCCTCCCATCAAGCAGGAAGAGGAGTACGTCATCTACCAGGTCGTGGAGCGCAGGGAAGCAAAGCAGCTTACATACGACCAGGTCAAAGACGAATTGCGAGAAGAGATCGCCTTTGCCCAAGTGGAATCGCTGGATGCAATATTGGAACGCTTGCGGGAATCAGCAGGAGTCGAGACAAATGGGCAAATGCCGCATTGACCATTTGGGCGGCGATTGCTATAATAAGACCTATAAAACCTAGTATTTTACTCGGCAATTAAAGGGGAGGAATGACACGTGCGTGTGGCCAATTCCATCACAGATCTGATCGGTTATACACCATTGGTAAAATTAAATCGAGTCGTCACCGAAGATATGGCAAACATTTACCTGAAGTTGGAATTTTTTAACCCGGGAAGCAGTGTAAAAGATCGCATCGCTCTCGCTATGATCGAAGCAGCGGAAGCAGAAGGAAAGTTAAAGCCAGGGGCGACGATCATTGAACCGACGAGCGGAAACACCGGGATTGGCCTGGCGATGGTCGCAGCCGCCAAAGGCTACCGTGCGATTTTGGTCATGCCGGAGACGATGAGTATGGAACGGCGCAATTTGCTGCGTGCCTACGGAGCGGAACTGGTGCTGACACCAGGCAGTGAGGGCATGGGTGGCGCAATCCGCAAAGCGGAGGAGCTGGCGCGTGAGAACGACAATTACTTCATCCCCCAACAGTTTAACAACCCTGCCAATCCCGCGATTCACCGCGAGACTACAGGGCGGGAACTGCTGGAACAAGCTGCGCAGATCGGCGGCGTAGACGCATTTATTTCCGGTATCGGGACAGGCGGAACCATTACAGGGGCAGGTCAGGTGCTGCGTGAGCAATATCCGGACGTCAGGATTGTAGCGGTAGAACCAGCGGCATCCCCTGTCCTGTCGGGCGGAAAGCCAGGACCACACAAGATCCAGGGAATCGGTGCCGGCTTCGTGCCAGAAATTCTGGATACAGACATTTACAACGAAATCATTGCCGTTGAAAATGAAGATGCGTTTGAGACCTCTCGCCGTGTAGCACGCCAGGAAGGTATTCTTGGAGGGATTTCGTCCGGTGCAGCTATTTACGCCGGATTGAAAGTGGCGGCACAGCTCGGCAAAGGGAAAAACGTGATTGTCGTCATTCCTAGCAATGGGGAACGTTATCTTTCCACACCGCTTTACCAGTTTGAAGATTAATCGAATTCGAATACGGCCACATCGGGCTTTTTTTCGAGCCTAGATGTGGTCATTTCTTTTTGTACGGGAAGAGGATATAATTTACGGGCATAAGACTCGTAAAAGCGGAGCGTGAAAAGCCATGATCTTTCCTATCTATGCTGATTGTCTGACTTATTCCCGATCCTACCCATACGTCCCATTGGCGGTACGTGTTCCATGGCTCAGCCAGGTGGACCCGTGGCATGTGCTGCAAACTCTGCAGCCGTCTTTGCAAGACGCCGTTCTCTTGGAGAGCGGACGAGCCGGCAGGTACAGCTTCTTGGCTTTTCAGCCCGTAGCGACCTTGAAAAGCAAGCAGGGAAGCACTGTACTGATCGATCCGAATGGACAGGTGACCGATCTAGCGGCGTACGGTCCTTTGGAGGCCTTGCGAGTAGTATTGAGCCAATACCGTACCCCTGTCATCTCGGAGTTGCCCGACTTTTCAGGAGGCGCGGTCGGATATATGAGCTACGAGATGAACCGCTTTTTTGAACCAACCTTGCCGCAGTCGGCTGAAGATGACTTACAGCTCCCTGATCTCTATGTTATGATAATGAAAGATTTGATAGCCTTTGATCATGAACGCCGGGAAATCATCTGTCTGACCCATCTGGCATCAGATCAAATGACCGAGGAGTCCTACTACGAAGCCGTCCATCGCGTCAGGCAGCGCGCCGAGATGTTGACCGAATTAACCGTGGGTGAGGACAGCACGGATTGGGAGAGCTTGCGCAAGCAGCCGATACAGGCATCTGCTCCGGCGGATGTATCCTGGCAGCAGACGGAGTTCGAGGAAGCCGTGAGACGCGTTCAAGCCTATATCTCGCAGGGGGATGTGTTCCAGGTCAATCTCTCCGTACGCCAAAGCAAGCCGATCCAGGTGACCGCCCCAGAAGTCTACAGCGTGTTGCGCAAGCTGAATCCCTCTCCTTACATGGGGTACCTCAGCTTTCCGGAATTTCAGTTGGTGAGTGCTTCGCCTGAATTGCTGATCAAGGTAAAGGGCAGGGAGGTACACACGCGACCGATTGCAGGGACCCGACCGCGGGGGCAAAACGACGAAGAAGACCAGAAGTTGGCTCGTGAACTGATCGACAACGAAAAAGAACGTGCCGAGCATGTGATGCTGGTCGATCTGGAGCGAAACGACATCGGCCGTGTATGCCGGTATGGCAGCGTGGAGGTCAGCGAGTTTATGGTCGTTGAAAAGTACTCTCATGTCATGCACATTGTATCGCATGTGCAGGGGGAGTTAGCTGACGGAAGGGATGCGTTCGATGCTGTAGCGGCTGCTTTTCCCGGAGGAACCATCACAGGGGCGCCGAAGGTCAGAACGATGGAGATCATCGATGAGCTGGAGCCCGTCCGAAGAGGCGTCTACACAGGCTCGATCGGTTGGTTTGGGTTCAACGGAGATGTCGAGCTGAACATCGCGATCCGCACCATGGTAGTCAAGGACGGCTTAGCGCATGTACAGGCTGGAGCGGGAATTGTGATCGATTCTGTGCCAGAGGCAGAGTATGCGGAGTCATTGAAAAAGGCAGAAGCATTGTGGAAAGCACTTGAGTGGAGCGAGAAGAGCAAGAAGAGCCGAGAGGAGACGAGTGTACGATGATTTTGATGATTGATAATTACGATTCTTTTACCTACAACCTGGTCCAGTATGTAGGAGAGCTGGGTGAGGAGTTGCAGGTGTACCGCAATGACAAGATTACGCTGGAAGAGATCGAGCGATTGAATCCTGACTACCTGATGATTTCTCCCGGACCATGCACGCCTAACGAAGCAGGGATCAGTATGGAAGCAATTCGCCATTTTGCTGGAAAAATCCCAATCTTGGGCGTTTGTCTGGGACATCAATCCATCGGGCAGGTATTCGGCGGAAAAGTTGTTCGTGCCGAGCGGCTGATGCATGGTAAAACTTCGGATGTGTTTCACGACGGCAAAACCATTTTTGAAGGTATCCCTTCGCCGTTTACGGCAGCGCGCTACCATTCGCTGCTCGTAGAGGAGGTATCGCTGCCAGATGAGCTGGAAGTGACCGCCAGGACGGCGGATGGGGAGATTATGGCGGTTCGTCACTGTGATTATCCGATCGAGGGAGTTCAGTTTCACCCTGAATCGATCATCACACAGCACGGCAAGCAGCTACTGAAGAATTTCCTCACCGCGTATGAACGCAAAGCCAGTACAATCGGATGATAGGATAAAGAATTGTATGATATAAGAGCAAACCGTCTGGATAATCAGGCGGTTTTTTTATTTCGGAGAGTGAGGGGATCATCGATTGTTTTTTGCCAGACTACTGAAGATATAACTATCAATAGCCTGGCTGCATGAAGCTCTGATTTTACGCAAACCCTTCACTGGTAAAACCCCGGTAGGAATGAGTGTGTCCGTCATCATACGTGGTTCGCCCTGAAAATTCATGGTAATGGTTTCCGTCCGGCAAGGGAATAGGCGGACCTGTCCAGCCACTGTAGTAATGCACATGTCCATCATCATATGAAGTGGTTCCTTCATAATAATGGACATGTTGATTCTCCGCACCTTCTGGAGGCGACGTTCTCCCCAGCATCCGGTGGCGGTGTCGATCACTAACATTCGTGTTGGTATCATAATCGTGGAGATGACCTGGTGTTTCGACAATCCTTACAAAGCGCAACGAGTGGCTATGTTCCTTTTTCAACATAAAACCCTCCTTTCGACCTCCCTATCCTTGAACACAATGTATTTCTATGTGTTTACCCATTCCGCGGAGTGGGTTCCCGCCCAAAAAGCACAAATGAAATTCGCCCATTTCTTGAATCCATTATTTACACTTTCTTTATAGGGAATTAACCCTCCATTGACGTCCCTTCTGTACCATCGAATTAGGATGACAGAACCAAGAAAAAGGGAGCGATGAAGATGGACGTCAATCGTCGACAATTTTTGACTTACCTGGGAGCGGGAACGGCAGCATTGGCTTCGCTGGCTACAGGGATTCCGGCTTTGGCGGCGGGACCACTTTCTGGAAGAACAGCGGATCACTTGTTTGGACTGGAGACCAAAGCGAGTCATTTTAATCCAAAATTTTCGCCGATTCAACCTACGACCAAGGATGATGTTGTCTTGCCAAAAGGCTACACCTACGATGTCATCGCTTCTTATGGCGATGTGATCAACCCTGCGGGCGATACATTCGGCTTCAACAATGACTTTACTTGTTTTCTGCCAATCGACGGCAACCCCGAGCATGGCTTGCTGTGGGTGAACCACGAATACTTGGGCGAGTTGGAATACTATGTGAACGGTTACGACTATCTCGGTGCAGATGAAGCGGATAACAAGCGCACGCCTGAGCAAATTCAAAAGTACCTGTATGCTTTGGGTGGCTCGGTCATTGAAATCAAAAAACAAAACGGCAAGTGGAAGCTCATCTCTGATTCTACATACGGCAGACGTGTCAGCGGCTTGACCAAGCATGTGCTGACAGGCCCTGCAGCGAGCATCGCCAAGGAAGTAACCGGGACCTTCGCCAACTGCTCCGGTGGGGTAACTCTGTGGAACACCATCCTTTCCTGCGAGGAAAACTATATGGATGTCGTGGGAGATTGCAAGCTGGAGGATGCCAGACATTACGGCTGGGTGGTAGAAGTCGATCCGTTCGATCCCAAATCCACTCCGAAGAAGCATACAGCGCTCGGCCGCTTCTCGCACGAAAATACGGCAATGGTCTTGGCCTCTACAGGACAGCTGGTCGTCTATATGGGGGATGACGCGCGAGATCAGTACGTGTACAAATACGTCTCCAAAGGAAAGTATGATCCCAAGGCTGGCAAGGCCAACTCCAGACTACTGGAAGATGGCACCCTGTACGTAGCCAACTTTGGAAAAGGCACCTGGATTTCGTTGGATCTGGCTACCAATGAAGCATTGCAAAAGGCAGCCAAGGACGGAAAACCTCTGTTTGCTTCCCAGGCAGATGTTCTGATCAATTGCCGGGACGCAGCGAAGGCGGTGGGTGCTACCCCGATGGATCGTCCTGAGGACCTGGAAGTCCACCCGATCGATGGTTCCGTGTTTATCGCGTTGACAAACAACAGCAGCCATGGCAATTTTTATGGTCAAATTGTACGTCTGTTCGAAAAAGACAATCAGCATGCCGGAGAAGAATTCACCTTCGAAATCTTCGCAACAGGTGGTCCGCAAAGCGGCTTCTCGGCACCGGACAATATGGCTTTTGACAGCGCCGGCAACCTGTGGGTCGTGACAGACATCTCTTCTTCGTCCACCAATACGGGAATCTATCAGTCTTTTGGCAACAATGGTGTATTTTTCATTCCGACTGCGGGAGAGAATAAGGGAGTAGCCGTTCAATTTGCTTCGGGCCCGGTCGGTTCGGAAATGACAGGTCCTTGGTTCACGCCGGATGAAAAAACCTTGTTCCTTGCTGTTCAGCATCCGGGAGAAAACCTCAAGTCATACGACAAGCCGACCAGTCACTGGCCCAAGGGCGGAAATCAAGTAGCTTTGCCTAGCGTGATCGCCATCAACGGGTTCTAGGAGGGAGTGTAGCAGAAGATGTTGTCGAGTATCGGAATTCCTGGGCTCATCTTAATTCTGGTCATTGCGCTGGTCATTTTTGGACCCAGCAAGCTTCCAGAGATTGGCCGTGCTTTTGGCCGTACCTTGACCGAGTTTAAAACAGCGGCCAGGGATTTGACCAAAGACGATGATGCGGATTTGGCGAAAAACGGGGAGGAAACAACAAAACGTGTCAACTAGACAGGAGATGCCTTTTTTTGAGCATCTGACCGATTTGCGCCGCCGCATCATGATAGTGCTGGCCACTTTTCTCGGCAGCTTGGTGCTTTGCTTCCTGTTTGTAGATACCATCTATCAGGAGCTTGCGCGGCGTTCTGGGGAAAAGCTGGCGATTTTGGGGCCCGGCGATATTTTGTCGATCTATGTCAAATTGGCAGCGGTAGGAGCGATTGCGGTGACGATCCCGGTCGCTGCCTACCAGATATGGAAATTCGTCGTGCCGGCCTTGCAGGAGCGGGAGAAAAAGGTAGCCTTGATGTACATTCCCGCTCTTTTTATCCTTTTCTTGCTGGGCCTTTCCTTTGCGTATTTCATTTTGTTTCCGATGACGTATCAGTTCGTTCTGGGTCTGTCCAACGGCAATTTTGACCTGGTGATTACAGCCAATGACTACTTTACCTTCATGTTTCATCTCTGCCTGCCGTTTGCCCTGTTGTTCGAGATGCCTGTCATCGTGCTTTTTCTCAGCCATCTGGGCATCGTCAATCCGCATCGGCTGGCGAAAATGCGGAAGCCAGCCTATTTTATCCTCTGTGTGATATCCATTACGATCACGCCGCCGGATTTGCTTTCCGATGTGCTGGTTATCGTGCCGCTGCTGTTTTTGTACGAATGTTCGATTGCCATCTCCCGCTTCATTCACCGCAAGCGCGCAGAGGAGACAGCGCTCACCTCGTAGAATGTATGATATGATGGATGTATTGATCATATCGGGAGAGAACGAACATGTATGTCTATGTAAACGGATCTATCTGCCCTGCTCATGAAGCCGTGGTTTCCGTAATGGACCACGGTTTTTTATACGGAATTGGCTTGTTTGAGACGATGCGCGTGTACGACCGCCAACTGTTTTTGTGGGACCATCACTACGCCCGGCTTCAATCCGGGCTTTTGGCGTTGCGCATTTCGGCGCCATGGACCTCGGATGAGCTGGCCCAGGCTGTTTTGCAGACTGTAGCTGCCAACGGACTGTCTGACGCTTACGTTCGTCTTAGCGTGACGGCAGGTGAGGAAGGGGTCGGATTGGTAGCGGAGGGTTACGAGCGTCCTTCCTTGTTTATTTTCGTCAAGCCAGTCGCGGCCTTGACGATTCCCCCTGCTCCCAAGAAATTGCAGACTCTGACACTCGCGCGACAGACTGCAGAAGGACATCAGCGCTTCAAATCTCATAACTATTTGAATAACGCCTTGGCAAAGCAAGAACTGGGGTCGCGCATAGATACGGAAGGGTTGTTTTTGACCGCAGATGGGTATGTGGCTGAAGGGATCGTGAGCAATCTCTTTTGGGTGAAAAATAGCTGTCTCTACACGCCTTCGCTCGATACGGGAATTTTGGGCGGGGTCACCAGGCAGCATGTGTTGGAGCTGGCGCAAAAGCTCAGCATGCCTGTGGAGCAAGGCAAATACCACTTGGAAGAGTTGTTGGGAGCTGAAGAAGTATTTCTGACCAATTCTGTGCAGGAGATGGTTCCTGTCAGTGAAATAGATGGAAAAAGAGTTCCGGTTTGCTACGGGGAGCACACGAGCAAACTGCACCGCGCCTACCGTGAGTCTGTAGCGGGCAATGGCTGACTTATGGTATGCTACTTATCAACATGCCAAGACGGTAAAGGGAGTAGTTAGAAAGATGAAGTACAATCCATTCCTGATCCAGGCCCAGCACAGGGAACGTGTATCAGAGCTGTCCAAACGAGGAATTGTTTCTCCCCTAGCGGAGCAGTTGGCTCAGTATGGTGAGAATATGCTGATCCATTTGGAGGGCCTCACATGGGAAGAGGCTCATTTTTTGCGTCAAACCATGCAAGCGTGCGGAGGAGAAGCTATTTTTTCGGGTCATCCCGGAGATGAGCTGGAAGCCTTGCTTTTGGCTACACGTTCTCAGTTGGAGCTGGCGTTGCAACGCTTATCCAACGAGGAGCACAGGATGTATGCGGCAGCGGAGGAGATACGGGAAGCCCTGGCTATGCGCGAACAGCTGGACCGTCGCCGAAGGCTGGTATGCGGTCCTCATGTGTTGCCCTTGGGCGAGCGTACGCTGGTGATGGGGATTTTGAATGTCACGCCGGACTCCTTTTCGGACGGTGGACGGTATATAGATTTGGATCAGGCGGTCGCGCAGGCCCGTCATATGGTTGAGGCGGGTGCCGATCTGATAGACATCGGCGGCGAATCGACTCGTCCGGGATCAGAGCCAGTAGATGCGGCCGAGGAAATGGATCGGGTACTCCCGATTATTCGTGCTCTGTCGACCGAGCTTCAGGTACCGCTCTCGATTGATACGTATAAAGCAGAAGTGGCGGATCGGGCGGTACAGGCAGGCGCACATATTATCAATGACATCTGGGGCGCAAAACGGGACAAGCGCATGGCAGAGGTCGCCGCGCGCCACCAGGTGCCGATTATTTTGATGCACAATCGGGAAGACCGGAACTATCAGCACTTCTTCGCCAATTTTGTCAAAGACTTGCGTGAATCCGTACAGATTGCGCTCCAAGCAGGGGTGCGCCACGACCAGATTATCCTGGACCCTGGCATCGGATTTGCCAAATCTCTAGAACAAAACCTGGAGACGATGAGAAGGCTAGACGATCTGGTCGGACTTGGTTTTCCTGTCTTGTTGGCGACCTCGCGAAAATCAATGATTGGACATGTCTTGGATCTTCCGGTGGACGAACGAATGGAAGGAACGGCGGCGACAGTGGCGCTTGGCGTCGCCAAAGGATGTCATATGGTCCGGGTGCATGACGTCAAAGAAATGAAGCGTGTGACCACGATGATGGACGCTATGGTCAAGGGAGGCGTACACGTTGGATAAAATCTACTTCAGCGGCATGTCATTTTACGGATACCACGGAGTTTTTGAAGCGGAGGCTGAGCTGGGACAACGTTTTTATGTCGATCTTGAGCTTTCTGTAGATCTTTCCAAGGCAGGGGCAAGTGATGACCTGAATGATACGATCAATTACGCGGAGATCTTTACCAGTGTTCAGCAGCTCGTGGAGGGTCAGCGCTTCAAGCTGGTGGAGGCTTTGACTGCGAACATTTCGGAAAAGCTTCTGCGCCAGTTTCCGCTGGCAGAAGTAAAAGTGAAGGTTACGAAGCCGAATCCGCCGATTAACGGGCATTATGATTCGGTAGCCATCGAGATGACGCGCAAAAGAGAGGATTTTCGCTGATGACAGTTCGCGCTTACCTGGCGCTTGGGTCCAATCTCGGAGATCGTGCGGACCATCTGCTACAGGCGATTACCCGGTTGAATGCACACCCGGGGATTCGCGTATTGCAGATTTCGGATGTGTACGAGACCGATCCGATTGGTTATGTGGATCAAGACGCTTTTCTGAATATGGTCATCGCCGTGCAAACAGATCTGTCTGCTGAGCAATTGCTGTCGACCGCACTCTTTGTCGAGCAGGAGCTGGGCCGTGTACGCACCATCCGCTGGGGACCGCGTACGATTGATATTGATCTGTTGCTGTACGGGGAGAGCAGCATTTCTTTGGAGCATTTGCACATCCCCCACCCGGAGCTGACAAAACGGGCTTTTGTGCTCGTGCCGTTGCATGACGTTTGGCAGGGAGGGGCTTTGCCGATATACAATCAGACGATTTCTCATTATCTTTCATATTTGTCGGAGGATCAGAAGGGGGTACGAAAGTGGGGAACAATCGACTGGGAAACCGAATCCGGTCCTTCCGAAAATTAAAAGGGTATACGCAGCAAGGACTGGCGGAAAAGCTGGGAGTGTCACTTTCCTTTGTCGGCTCGCTGGAGCGTGGGACTCGAGTTCCAACGGAGCCAGTTCTGCGAAAGATCGCCAGTACTTTACAAATCGATGTAGAAGAATTATGTGATATAAATAATGCATGATGGAATGGATAGGTTATTCCCTCTCCAGGCAACCGCTCGCATGTGGCGGGTGAATTTGCAGATAGGAGGTTTTATAGATGAAGATCGGTAACATCGAATTAAAAAACAACGTGGTTTTGGCGCCGATGGCAGGAGTCTGCAACCCTGCTTTTCGCTTGATCGCCAAAGAATTTGGCACGGGCTTGGTCTGCGCTGAAATGGTGAGTGACAAAGGAATCGTCCACGGCAACAAGAAGACCATGGACATGTTGTACGTGGATGAACGGGAAAAACCGCTCAGCTTGCAAATTTTTGGCGGTGACAGAGAGACCCTCGTCCAGGCCGCGAAATATGTCGACCAGCATACCAATGCCGACATTATTGACATCAATATGGGGTGTCCCGTACCAAAAATTACGAGCTGCGATGCGGGAGCGCGCCTCTTGTTGGACCCGAACAAGATTTATGAGGTTGTCTCGGCTGTCGTAGATGCCGTTGAAAAGCCTGTCACAGTGAAAATGAGACTGGGATGGGACGAAGAGCATCTGTTTGTGTTGGATAATGCGCGAGCTGTAGAAAGAGCCGGTGCCAAGGCGGTTGCCATTCATGGACGCACGCGTGTGCAGATGTACAAGGGACATGCAGACTGGAGCTGGATCGGCAAGGTCAAGGAAGCCGTTTCCATTCCGGTGATCGGGAACGGGGATGTCGCCACACCCGAAGATGCGCGGCGCATGCTCGATACGACTGGCTGCGACGGGGTCATGATCGGACGTGCAGCACTGGGTAATCCGTGGATGCTGTACCGGACGATTCAATACCTGACTACGGGAGAATTGCCGGGTGAGCCTTCTGTACGGGAAAAAATGGACATCTGCCTGTTGCATGCGGAGCGTTTGATTGCCTTGAAGGGACCGCGCGTAGGCGTGTTGGAAATGCGCAAGCACGCAGCCTGGTATTTGAAAGGCTTGAGGGGCGCTACGCATACCAAGAATTTGATCAATGCAGTGGAGACGGAAGAGGAGCTCCGTCGAATTATCAATGATTATGTCGAATGGGTAGAAAACTACGCAGATGATGTGGAGGAGCCCCTGGAATCCGCCCGCGAAGAGGCAATTCGCTACTAACACCCAGACATTGACAAGGGTTCCTTCATATCCTATAATATGCCGTAATATCGGGAACCGAGCTGCCAGTTCAACCTGGCAGCTTTACCTATGAATCCTCACGAGAGTTAGCAATCGACTGTATAATGCATAAAACAACTACATATAATCATTCGTACTTTAACCCAGCACGAATGGAATTATCTATAAACGGGGGAATTGAGTCATGTCTGAAAAAGAAGTGATCTTGACACCAGAAGGGTTAGCAAAGTTAGAACAAGAGCTTGAAGATTTGAAAACGGTTAAACGCAAGGAAGTAGCTGCTCGGATTAAAGAAGCGATCAGCTTTGGCGATATCAGTGAGAACTCTGAATACGAGGAAGCGAAAAACGAACAGGCTTTTATCGAGGGACGTATTCTTACTCTGGAGAAAATGCTTCGCAACGCACGAATTATCACCAATGAGGACGTAGATACCGGTGTGGTAAGCGTAGGCTCCAAAGTAAGATTGAAGGATCTGGAGTTTGGCGATATTGTGGATTATACAATCGTAGGATCTGCTGAATCCGACCCGATGAACAACAAGATCTCCAACGAGTCCCCAGTAGGGCAAGCACTTTTGGGCAAGGCAAAGGGCTCAGTAGTAGATGTGCAAGTCCCGGCTGGCGTGATTCAGTACGAAATTCTCGATATCTCCCTGTAAGCAGGACTTCCGTGGCGTACCTTTTTTATAAAGGTACGCCGTATCGCTATTTAAACCCGTCTGCCCAAATTTACTAATTCAGGCATCTTTTAAGAGGAGTGAAAGGTTATGGCAAACGAGCAAGACGTGCAGCAAGGTGAATTGGAACAACAGGAAGGGCTTCATGAGCTGCTTCAAGTGCGTCACGACAAGATGAATCAACTGCGTGAATGGGGATTTGACCCGTTTGGCAAAAAGTTCTCGCAAACCCATCATGCCGAGGACATTGTAAAGGCTTATGGTGAAAAATCCAAAGAAGAGCTGGAAGCGGAAGAACCAGTCGTCACCATTGCAGGTCGCTTGATGGCTAAGCGCAAAATGGGGAAGGCGAGTTTTGCTCAAGTGCTTGACCGCTCTGGACAGATTCAGATCTACGTGCGTCAGGATACAGTGGGAGAGGAAGCCGCAAAGGTTTTCGACCTCAGTGATATTGGCGATTTGATAGGCGTATCCGGGGTGATCTTCAAGACCAAGACTGGCGAGTTGAGTGTCAAGGCCAAGGAATTGACTTATCTCACCAAGTCGCTGCGTCCGCTGCCAGAGAAATACCACGGTTTAAAAGATATCGAGACCCGTTATCGCAAGCGGTACGTCGATCTAATCGTCAATCCGGAAGTGCGCCAAACCTTTATGACGCGTAGTCGGATTCTTACCTCGATGCGTCGTTACCTGGACAACCTGGGCTATCTGGAAGTAGAGACACCTACCCTTCACGCCATCGCCGGAGGTGCATCTGCTCGTCCGTTTATCACGCACCACAATGCGTTGGACATGCAGTTGTATATGCGTATCGCCATCGAGCTGCATCTGAAGCGCTTGATCGTAGGCGGCTTGGAGAAGGTGTACGAGATTGGGCGGGTATATCGCAATGAGGGTATATCCACACGTCACAATCCCGAGTTCACCATGATTGAGCTGTATGAGGCATATGCTGACTTCCAGGACATCATGAAGCTGACGGAAGAAATGATTGCCCATATCGCTCAGGACGTGTTAGGCACAATGAAAATTGAGTATCAGGGACATGTTATCGACCTGACACCACAATGGCGCCGTGTTCACATGGTTGACCTGATCAAGGAAAACCTGGGCGTGGATTTCTGGCAGGAGATGAGTGATGATGAGGCGCGGGCATTGGCTAAGGAGCACGGAGTGACCGTGGAACCTCACCATACGTTTGGTCATGTCGTAAACGAATTCTTTGAACAGAAACTGGAGCATACGCTGATTCAGCCAACTTTCGTGTATGGTCATCCGGTGGCAATTTCTCCATTGGCTAAGAAAAACGAGCAAGATCCGCGCTTTACGGATCGTTTTGAATTGTTTATTGTGGCGCGTGAACATGCCAATGCGTTTACAGAGTTGAACGATCCGATCGATCAACGCGAGCGTTTTGAAGCACAGCTGTTGGAAAAGGAAGCTGGGAATGACGAAGCGCATGACATGGATGAGGACTTTATTGAAGCGCTGGAGTACGGCATGCCGCCTACCGGTGGTCTGGGAATCGGAATTGACCGACTGGTTATGCTGTTGACGAACTCGCCATCCATTCGTGATGTACTGCTTTTCCCGCATATGCGTGCGCGAGACTAAATGAAAGAAGAATTATGATAATAGAAGTCGCTTGATATTTTTCAAGCGACTTCTATTTTTTCACTTGCATTGAACTTGTTTTGGTGTTATATTATTTCTTGCTCGCCAATGAGGAGTGTTCTTCACATCAGATGGTAGAGTGATGGAGCGAATGCTGAATATACGGCTTTTAAAAAAAGTATTGACAGTACATTGCCCAAATGGTATGATTAAGAGGTTGTTGTGAAAATGCTCTTTGAAAACTGAACAGCGAAAGCGTTGATGAGTCTATCATTAATGATTTGCCAGCTTTGAACCAGAAACAAACTTTATTGGAGAGTTTGATCCTGGCTCAGGACGAACGCTGGCGGCGTGCCTAATACATGC
>DASQMM010000624.1:0-20300 GCA_035645495.1 Brevibacillus sp.
CTCTTTACCCATTTTTCCACGAAGATGACCAGATTCAGCACGATCAGACCAGTGCTAATCGAAATGTAGGTTTGATTCCCCGACACGCCGCCTCCCCAATAGATGCGATACAGCAATAGAGTGGCAAGAAACAAGGCAAGAAATAAATTAGACATGGTTCTCCTCCTCCAAAAAAATCCGCTCCAGCGAAGGCTCCTCGACTTGAACCCCGTAAATGTCTATGCGGGCCTGTACCAAGGCGCGCACCAGCGCTGCTATTTTTTGTTCCTCATCGATCTGCAGCGAAAGACGCCCTGACTCCCACATGACGTTGCGACCCAGTGATTCTACGAAGGTGCGCAATGTTGACTCCTCTTCGATAAGCGCAGAGTGGCGCACACGTACATGGCGCCACGTCTGATGCGCAGCCCTCAGCTCGTCCAGACTGCCCAACGACCCGATCTTTCCGTTTTTCATGATCGCGATACGGGTGCAGATCTTTTCTACTTCGTCCAGATTATGCGAGGTCATAAAAATCGTTTTGCCTTGCCGATGCAAGTGCCGGAGCAGATTCTGGATGTGCAGGACTGATTCCACATCCACCCCTGAGGTGGGTTCATCCAGAAACAACAGCTCAGGGTCGCCTACCAGAGCCTGGGCAATTCCCAGCTTCTTTTTCATCCCGAAGGAAAAGGTCTTGGCCTTGCGCGAAACATGCTCCTCCAGTCCTACAGACTTCAGAATTTGGGCGCATTCCTGCTTCGTCAGGCGGACACCTTTCACACGGGCGAAATAATGGAGATGATCAGCAGGGCTGAGCGAATCGTAAAATGTCGAGTAGTCAGGCAGAACTCCGATGCGTCGTTTCCATTCTTCTGCAGGAGAATCGCTTCCAAACATCCGGATCGCTCCTGAGGTAGGACGAATAATGCCTGTCAGCATATTGATGAAGGTAGACTTTCCCGCTCCGTTGCGTCCCAGAAAGCCAAAGATTTCCCCGCTCTGCACGTCCAGACTGACGTCAGAGACCACGGTTCGATTCCCAAAACGTTTGCTCAACTGAATGGTTTCTAAAATGTTCATCAGCAATCTCTCCTTTGAAACAAGAAAACGGAAGCTGTCAGGAACACAGCCGCATACAGCCAGACCAAGCTGATCCATGCTCCCCCTTTTTCCATGAATGTGTACGGTATCAGATACGCGATCCATTGCGCGGCCGGATGGCTGGAAGCAAAGCTCCAAATACCCAGACCCGGCAAGACGAGTGCAATGACGATCCCGAGGAACATGGTATAGCTGGGTCGTGGTACTGCCAAAGAGAGCAGTAAGGCCAAGGCAATGCAGTATACCAGGAGGGAGAGGCATTTCCAAAAGGTAGGGGCATCAAAGGTGTGGACAGTAGCCAACACCACGCCGAAGGCAATCATCATGCAGACAAGCCAAAAACTGCAAACGCCCAAGAACTTTCCCAAAACGATCTGCTTGCGTGAAGTTCGCGTGACGAGAAAACGCATCGTTCTTCCGGCTAATTCTCGATTTATGATGTCATGGGAGAGGCTGAATACAAAAAGCGGACCGAGCAGCATAACCAATGACAGGATGCCCAACGCATGACCTTGCGCAAGCTCCTGATCGGGGAAGAAGCTCGCCGCTTGATTGACCAGATCGGAGACCCAGTAAGAGACGCCTACAATAAAGGCGACGGTAATCAAAGATTTCACACTCTTGAACAATCGGAAAAATTCGTGCTGGCAAATGGCCCACATAGGTTTCCTCGCTCCTTTCTCCTTTATTGTAAATGGCTTCTCTTTCTTCCACTGAAACGCAACCTTACCATTACCTTAACTTTTGCCGAGGTGAAAGCCAGCCATGATATGATGGATGGGGTAGAGGGAGGGAACCGCTGTGGAAACAGAGGCAAGAATACTTCTCGTAGATGACGAAGAAGCGATTTTGAGAATGCTGGAGACTGTCATGAAGAAAGAAGGCTTTCGGCATGTCGATACCTGCACGAGGGCAGAACAGGCGCTGCGCCTGGTAGAGGAGCGGCCATACGATTTGTTGATCCTCGATGTCATGCTGCCTGATCAAAATGGATTCGATCTGTGTGCAGCAATCCGGCAGCGGACGAAGGCGCCGATATTTTTTCTGACCGCCAAAGGGACTGATTTTGACAAATTGAGCGGCTTTGCTTTTGGAGCCGATGATTATATTACGAAGCCTTTTCATCCCCTGGAGGTCGTGGCACGCATGAAGGCTCACCTGCGCCGCACCTTCCGGATGCCCGGGAAAGCAGAGGAAAAGGTATACGATTTTGGACGTTTTCAAGTAAACGTGGATGCGGCAGAGCTGATCGTAGATGGAAAACAGGTAGATTGCCCGGCACAAGTGTTTCAGCTGCTCGTGTTTTTCTGCCAGCACCCTAACCGCGTCTTTACCAAAGAGCAGATTTACGATCATGTCTGGAAGGACGAGTACGGCCTATTTGATGAAAATACAGTCATGGTGCACATCTACAAGCTGCGGCAAAGGATTGAGGAAAATCCGGCACAGCCGAAGAATCTGGTCACGATACGAGGGTTGGGCTACAAGCTGGTGTCTGGCGGAAAACCATTATGAATCTGCGCAAAAAGCTGATTATCCAGTATGTTCGCCAATTTTCTGGCTTTGTTATGGTGCTGCTCGTCTGTTTTCTTGTTACGCTTGGGGTCCTGGGAACAAAATTGCTGCATGAAGATATTGAGGTTGATCTCTCCCGGCTAACCGCATCTGATATAGAGTTTCAGCTTATATACGATGGTGAGAGCATCCGAGTAGAGAAGCGGGTGGAGAAAAGCGTAGAGAGTCATCAGGGATGGTTGCAAATCCTGGATGACCAAGGAAACGTGATCTATGCGTATCGGTCTCCAGCCGGAATACCCAGTCGCTATACGCCGGGTGAGTGGAAGGCCATGGTGCAGTCCAAGCAATACCACGTAAAACATTGGGTTGTTGAGCAGTCAGATCGGAAGGTGATCGTCTTATACGGGAGGCCAGCGCCGGAAGAAGAGCTGATGAGCCTTTTGCAAGCAGCTGAATCTTCGGGCAGTGCAGAAGCAACGAAGGCACTGCAGGAGACCTTTTTGCAGAAAAAAGCCTGGTATGCGATTTACGACCGCGAAGGGCGCCTTTTACAGGAGTGGAACCAACCGGCTGCTGCTCCCGAGCTTGAACTGATAGAGGTTCTGGAGAAGGAAGAAGCTCCTGCTTACATCATGAGCCGCTATGACGACCAGAGCCAGCGGATGTATCTGGTCGGAACACGCCACCCGGTCGATCAGCCGGGAACTGCGGATGAATCGTTTGACAATATGATGAAAACCATGCTTCTCCAATTCGGACTGATCATGATTGCGTCCGTCGTCATCGCGGGAAGCTGGTACGCGCTGCGTGTGGGGAAACCGCTTTTGCACATGGTTACTTGGCTGGAGCACTTGGCGAAGGGAGATTATGACGAGCCCGTCGGCAGAAAGGGCCGCAGCGTAGGGAAGACCCGCAAAGGGAAGTATAAGCGGTCTTTTGCCGTATTCAAGGATATGTTCGACGCCCTTTCCCGTTTGAGCCAGACACTGCAAACGAATGAACAGCGTCAAAAGGATGTGGAGCGGACGCGGGAAGAGTGGATTACCGGACTCTCGCATGATTTGAAGACACCGCTTAGCTCTATTTTTGGCTATGCCTCGATCCTGGAATCGGAGCAGTACAAGTGGGAGCATGGGGAAGTGAGTCAATTTGGACGAACCATTCGGGAAAAGGCGGATTATATGAACGGCCTGATCGAAGACTTGACGCTCACCTATCGATTAAAAAATCAAGCGCTTCCTATGATGAAGACGGAGATACCGGCAGTCGAAACAATCCGAAGAATCACAGTGGAGATGGTGAACGATCCGATCGCGTCTGAGCATCAGATTGAGTTTCGAACGAGTGTCTCTTCCTTGAATGCCGAGGTTGATCCGACCTATTTCAGGCGCATAATCATCAATATCCTGGCGAATGCGATCAAGCACACACCTGCCGGGATTCTGGTGCTGGTCGAATTGAGTTCCTATGGGAATGGGGGCTTCCAGGTCAAGGTGAAGGACAATGGGCCGGGGATGGATCAGGATACGCTGGCCAACCTGTTTGAGCGTTATTACCGGGGAGGCCATACAGAGGAAAATGAAAGCGGGACAGGACTGGGAATGGCCATTGCCAAGCAATTGGTTTTGGCGCATGAAGGGGAAATAACGGTCGAGAGCGAGTTGGGATACGGGACGACGGTGACCCTGACATTCGGATCCAACCGCACTCCAGCCAATGGAACGCAATAGGAGGGGTGTGAATGCCAGTCATTCGCATGGAGGTAGAGATCGATGCCCCGCAACAGATTTGTTTTGACCTGGCGCGAAGCATTGACAGTCATATGGAATCGACGGCTCGGACGCAGGAGAGGGCGATCGGCGGGGTGACCAGCGGACTGATCCGACTTGGAGAAAGCGTGACCTGGGAGGCAGTTCATTTTGGTGTCAAACAGCGGCTGACCGCCAAGATTACAGAGATGGAGGAGCCCTGGTTTTTTGCTGATGAAATGGTGCAAGGTGCGTTCAAGCGCTTTTATCATAAGCATGAATTCATCCCGTTGGGGGAAAAGAAAACACAGATGATTGATACGTTTGATTATACGTCTCCCCTTGGAGTGTTGGGGAAACTGGCAGATGTACTCATACTCGAGAGATATATGAGGAGATTCCTGCTGGAGCGAAATCTGTATTTGAAGGAAAAAGCGGAACGTCAAGCGAGAGGCTGCGGGGAATGAAAAAAGGCAGGGTGATCCTGCCTTTTTACTTTGCATGCTTGTTACGGATATAGACGCGTTCGAGCCTACTTCCGATTCGGCTTACAAGTTCATTGGTGATGGTATTGGAGTTTGCCGCTACTTGTTCAGCCGTGATCTGTTCCTTGCCGTCTTTTCCCCAAATCGTAACCGTGTCGCCTTGTACAACACCCGGAATATCGGTTACGTCGATCATCAACTGATCCATACAGATTTTCCCGACAATGGGTGCGCGGTGCCCATGGATCAGCACCTGACCTTGACTGCCGAGGGCGTTACGGGGAAGACCGTCAGCGTATCCGATCGCGACGACCGCGATTTTCATCGGCCGAGAAGCGATATAATCCCTGCCATAACTGACGGCATCTCCTGCAGGAATCTCTTTTACGGCTGAGACCCTTGCCTTGACCGCCATGACTGGCCGCAGGTCTACGGACACCTTGGTCTGATCCCGCGGATGGCTGTAAGCGCCGTACAGGGCGATGCCGACGCGGACGTAATCGCAGTCAAGCTCGGGATAATTTAACACACCGTAGCTGCTTTGAATGTGAATCCTGGGAATAGCGTAGCCGCTGTGACTGATCTGATTGATCGCATCGTAAAAATGACCGATTTGCTGGCGGGTATAAGCCACGTCTGAAGGGCGCAAAGAATCCGCTGCGCTCAGGTGTGTGTAGATCCCTTCGATGATCAAATGCTTGCACCCAAAGATCGCTTTGAGATTGTCGATGTGGCTGTAGCTTTCACCGAGACGGTGCATCCCGGTATCCACCTTTACATGAACCTGGATTTTTTCGCCGATGTCTTCCAACATGGCGGCATAGCTGTAATCGACTACTGTTTGAATCAGTCGGTATCGTTTCAGGGAAGGGATGTCCTTAGGATGGGTATAGCCCAAAATCAAAATGTCGCCTTTGATTCCATGCTGCCGCAATGCTACCCCTTCAGCCAGGGTGGCGACGGCGAAGGAGAAAATCCCTGCACGATTCAACTCTTTGGCAATTTGGATATCTCCGTGTCCATAGGCATTGGCTTTGACAACAGCCATAAACTTGCATGTGGACGGCAAAATGTTTTGCAAAGCCGCTGCATTATGACGTAGATTGTCCAGGTTGATCTCTGCCCACGCCCTTCCTTTTGGGAAGGGCTTAGCCTTTTTTCGCGCTGTAAGCTGTACGATCAGCAGGGAGCCGATCACGGAGACAAGAACGACCATCCCGTAATGCACCAGGCTGTTTTCCACGAGCAGCCAGCTGAGATTGGTGACTTTCGCCAACCCCCTGACCAGGATGATGCACAGTGGATGGATAATGTAGATCCACATCGAGGCAGACCGCCATGCAGCGTTGCTTCGACCGCCCCCTAACAACAGCCAGTGAAACAGGAAGAACATCACCGGAATCAGCATGATGTACATGCTGTCGTGGCGTTGTACCGAGAGCTGATGCAGCCAGAGCCCTTCCGCCAAAAGGAGCGAGAAAGTGAGGAGAAGTCCGGTGACACAAGCCTTTTTCGATAATGGCCGCTTTTGTTCCGCGATGATCCCGCCCAGCAGCAGGTAGACGGGAGCAAAGAAGATGCCGTTCCTCGTATAATCAGAAAACGCGAACAGCCACTCATACCCTGTCTTGATCCAAGGGACGTTTTCCACGAAGCCATAATAACTATCTCCAAACAGTCCGATCCCATAGAGACCAAAAGCCAAGAAAAACACGATTATACTGGAAAACCGCCGCAAAAGCAGAATCAGCAGGCAAGCCCCCATAGCGACCGCCGGGAAGTACCATAAATGATAGAAGGTACCGTCGAACAAGATGTCCTTTACGATTGCCAAAACCGACGCTTCTTCCTGAAAATAGCCTTTGTAGAAGAGAATCGGGAGGTAGATCAGAGTCGCGATTCCGTAATACTTCCCGCACTTCGCCAAAAACCGGATGAGACTTTGCGGACGTCCCTCTTTTCTAAGAAATGGCGGAAGCAGGAAAAAGCCTGTTGCCATGAAGAAGAACGGGACGCCGACGCGATCGATGATACGGGTAAATATAAAATCGGCCGTTTCATTGATAGATAATAGCGGTGATGTATGGATGGCTACGACGAGCAATGCGGCGATGACCCGAAAGGAATCAATCCCGCCGTACTGTTTTTCCAGGTTCATGCTACTTCCTCCAAAGGGTGCAGACCCAGCCATCCACGTTGTTGCCCGAGAGCTGATAAGGCAACTCGTCTGGCAGTGAAACAGTCGTGACGGAAGACTCCTGAGCCCGGATATAGAAGATCTCCGCTGCCTGTCCCTCTTCTTCAAAGAGCAAATGTTGCCCGTGTTCGGGAAAATCCCTCAAGTATGTGATGTATTCCTCTAGGGAGAACTGGTTTTGTTGCATGATGGCGGAATGCGGGTAGCCAATATAGCGAAAATGCCACGGCTCCCAGGCAATCCCTGTCACCGCTTCCTTGTCGGCCTGATAGCGTTCGATGAAGCCGAATTGGGCCGCTCGTATGCGAAATTCCTGGCATATTCCCGAGTAAGGGAAATCGGGCCGGATAAAGTCAATATCAGCCTTGTTTTCCGCCAGGTCGATGGCCAGACCGGTCTGATGTTCGCTGCAATTCGGGAGCGCGACGTATTTCAAGGTGAACTCTTCACCGTTTTCTTTCAGCGAATCCTGGAATATGGTTTCTTGCTCCTGCAAGGACCGATAGCCGCTGACGGGCACAATCCCTTCCTTGGCGTCCAAAAGGGTGATTAGCCGTGACAGCATGGTTTGGGCTTCGCTGTGCAAAAGAATAGTCGTATGCTTTTCGTCCACAGGAACGAGCTTGTCGGGATCTATCACTTGGCGCAGGGGATGATGTCGATT
The DNA here is from genome assembly GCA_035645495.1 of Brevibacillus sp. GTDB lineage: Bacteria > Bacillota > Bacilli > Brevibacillales > Brevibacillaceae > Brevibacillus. Next base: position 7,696 of record DASQMM010000624.1, read on the forward strand.
CACCAGCACCAGATTGCCTTCATGAATGGATTTCGAATTCAGAAAGACCACTCTCATTTTCTCACCGCCAATTCGATGATATGGTCAAGCATGTCCGCAAAGGACCACCCTGCCCCTTTGAGCATATTGGGAAAGCGGCTATGCGGAGTAAAGCCCGGTATCGTGTTGACCTCATTGAAAACCAATTCGCGCTCAGGCGTGACAAAGAGATCCACTCTGGCAAACCCGCTGCAGCCCAATGCCCGATAGATCCCGGCGGCTGTTTGCTTAATCCGCTCTGCTGTATCTGGATCGATACGAGCGGGCATATGGATATGAGCCGTTTTCAGCGTGTACTTCTCCGTAAAGTCAAAAAAACCGTGGGTCAGCTCGATTTCGTCTACTTCTCCGATGATCAGCTCTTCCTTTCCCATAATGGCGCATCCAACTTCGAAACCAGGGACAGTTTCCTCCACGATGATCTTGTCGTCATGTTCAAAGGCCAGTTTTACTGCGTCCAAAAGGTCAGCCTTTTGTGTTACTTGGGTAATTCCGACGGAGGAGCCCGCTCTTGCCGGCTTTACAAACAGCGGATAGGTCAGATGTCGGGTCCGTTTTTCTACCTGGTCCAAGTCTGTTTCTCTGCGTATAACCACGGAAGACGGTGTGAGGATACCGGCTGACCGGACGATGGAGTGGGCCAGTTCCTTGTCCATGCAGAGCGCGGAACTGCGGGTGTCGCAACCGATGATGGGAATTCCGGCAAGCTCCAGCAACCCCTGTATGGTGCCGTCCTCCCCGTTTTTGCCGTGCAGGATCGGAAGGGCGGCATCGATCCAAATCTTTTCGGTACTGTCTTCATACAGCTCGATGATTCCGTGTACATCTCGACTCGGCGAGATGACAGCGGGTGTGCAATTCTCATCCAGGAACCAGGTGTCAGCGAGAATTTTATCGGGATTGCCGCGATACCGGAGCCATTCACCCTGCCTGGTGATGCCAATCAGGATCGGTTCATACAGCTCATCGCGGAGATGTTCAATCACAGCAGATGCAGATTTTAGCGACACCTCATATTCGGAAGAACAGCCTCCGAACAGAATAGCAATTTTCTTTCTCTTCATGGGTATTTTTTCTCCTTGTCTTTGTCCTGCCCATGATTGTATCAACACGTTCTTAAGCTGGACTTACGTATTTCTTAAGAAATCCTTACGATCATCTGAAAGGACAGAGGTCTTTTGTTCACCTGAAAACAAGGGGGACTTTTTTGGTGGGACGAGACATAGAGATGAGATAGGAGCGTGAGAAAATGCTGACAGGAACGGGGCTGTCCCAGTACCGGCACAAATCCGAGCGGTGGGCGATCCTGCTGTTTGCAGGGTACTGGATCATGTTTGCCGCCGAGCTTTCTTTGATCCGATTCATCAAAGGAGAGGACGGACGGTGGGTGGCGACTACGGAGGAGCAGCCTGCGCTCTGGTTGTCACTGGTGATCCTGGCTGTAACCGTACTGACTATCGTGATTTCCGTGCGATATGTCATCAGTTGGTGGAGAGAACGAAAAATAAGGCGCTGGCTATGGGGGGATCACGAACTAGACGGTCGCGATGTTCTCCACATCGTCGCCTGGATGCATGTGTATCAAGCAGCAACACTGATTCTGTATGGAATCTTTATGGAGGGGACGTATTTTGCAGGGGGAACAGTCGGTGGGGTATTTGAATCCGCGCTGTATCAACTATTCCTTCTGTTTTTGATTCCGCTCTGGTTTCGTGGCCGCTGGGAGGAAATTGGCATCAAGAAGCCGGTCAAGCTGTGGCGAATGATCCTCACCTTACTGGTGTTGCTTCTCTTGATCTCGCAAGCGATGGATGTTCTGGTGACGGAACCAGTGGCAGACTGGTTTGGGCTTTCATTATCCTCCGAGCGGGAGCAGCAGATCGCCCAGGAGATCGCACAGGCGAAAGAAACCAACATCCTGGCAGCATGGGCGTCCGTACTGGTGATTGGCATTCTGGTGCCGATTGCGGAGGAACTGCTGTTTCGCGGAGTCGTCCAAACGTATCTGGTCAAGCGGATCGGAGCGTTCGCAGGGATTCTACTGAGCAGTATGTGGTTTGCCCTTTTGCACATGGATGTGGCGTTATTGGCCCCGTTATTCGTGATAGGGATCGGCCTCGGTTTTGTCCGGCACCGCTATCAATCCATCTGGGGCGCAGTCATCCTGCACGCGATCAACAACATGACGGGCGTGTTGTACTACTTTCAGTAAGGGAGGCGTAAACAAGTGAGTCGTTGGGGAAAAAAATCGAGGATAGTCGTCGAATGGGGGCGGGAGGGGCTGGACGCTTCTGTCCATCATGCGCGCCAGGATTGGCAGCATGCCCGCTATCTGATGGAAATATGCGAACCGGACGGCAGGGTGGACGAAGCGATCTACTATCTGCAATTGACGGAAAAACGCTATATGTACCTTTTGTCACAAGCCAAACGGGAGCGGGACCGTCAACAAGCGTAGGAGGGGTTGGTCATGTCGGTGGAATGGATTATAGGACTGGTCATCGTCGGCATCATGCTGCTGATTGCCGCCAGCAAATCGGTGGCGCGTCCCGTACGGTGGATTGGATTTGCAGCCATGCAGGTGGTCATCGGCGCGATCCTGTTGTTCTTCGCCAATCTGATCGGGGAGATGGCAAGCTTTCATATTCCCATCAATCCGATTACCGCGATGCTCGTGGGGTTCCTGCGTTTGCCCGGACTGGCGGCGTTGATTGTGATCAAGCTCTGGATTATGTGATGCGGTTGGGAGCAGTTACCCGTCGGTCAATAGAAAGGCAACTCCTCGCTCCTCGTACTTGACGCTGCACGACTTTGGCTGACGCAGGGAAGCCAGCAACGCAAGCAAGCGGGGCAGCGCGAGGATGAACGTGCCGGCAAGCAGGGCAAGGCCGTATTCGACAGGAAGCCAGACATAAGCAGCACCTGCGAAAAGAAGGCTGCCGGCCAAGACGGTTCCTTCGGTGGTACGGTAGAGACGAATTGGGACAGGCAGTCGATATCCGGTTCCCCACCAGGGAGAGACCAGCATGTCTGCGGTCGTATGAGGCTTTTGCAGCCGCAGTTTGGCATACAGCCGGAATACGAGAAGATGACAGACGGGGATTACTGGCAAGATGGCCAAGCTTACGATCAGGTTGACGACGGGAGTATCCAGCAGCAGCGAGCTGGCGATGAGTGACAAGCTGATCAGAAAAAGCTGCGTCAGATAGCCGACACTCCGCCATCGGAAGCGGTAGAGCAGCTTATAGCTATAGATGGTTTGATGCATGGATTCTTTCACAACCGTTCACTTCCCCCAGAGCGATGCATTTCTCAGCTTTTCCATCGTATTATCGCACAGACTTCATGCATGAGGAAACCGTTGGTCGTGGCCAGCGGTTTTTACACTTTGAGGGCAGACTATCAGGATAGATGGAAAAAGGAGTGAAGCGTCGTGTCCCATCCTCAACGACTCCTGCTGTCCGCATCGGCGGAGCTTTCGCCTTTGGTGGGGCCGGAACTGGCGATGTGCGGCATCGATCTTCAGGTAGCCGGGAAGGGTGTCTCCTCTCTTCCTCGACGAGAAGTGGACGGCTTGCTGGTGACCACACCTGCAGAGCTGCATGGTGGAAATGACATAGCTCGTCTGAGTGAGGGTCCTGGTCTGCTTCTGGTATATGGAGCGGACAACCCGTATGGCTGGGCGGATCAACTGGCAGAAGAGGTACAGGAAAACGAGCGCTGGGAAGTGGTGCGCATGACCCTGATTGCGGATCAGGAACGAGCGCTGCTCGGCGGAGAGCCGGACGGGAAGTGGCTGCGCCGATTAAGCCGTCATCTGGCAGCGCATGGACGGATGTCCTATGTTTGCGCCAGGCGGGAAGTAGATGAAGCCAATCGACAGTTGCCGCGCTACCTGGCATGGAAAGAACGCTTTTTTCTCGAATTGGGCGATACTTGTGACGCAGAGGGGATTTCCCTGCGCTCCGTGGCCCGTGCCTTAGGATTAGACAGGCGAGTCGGTCAGGAATGGTGGTTTCCGGCACGGGAGGATCATGCGCAGCTTTGCGCCTGGTTGATGCGTGAGACGGCTGCTATCCTGGAAAAAGCGAATATCCGACGGATCGTGCTCTGGGGCCCCTTGTCTCTTTGGAAACAGATGCCTGTAGGCTGGCTGAAGGATTATGAGGTAATCTTGTACATAAAGCAGGACGAGCCATTTCCGAACGACATTTTCCCGACCTGGTCGATTCGGCGCGATAGGGAGGAAGCGTTGGTACAAGCAGATTTACTGCTACTTGCACAGCATGACCCCGTGATTGGCGAGCTGCCTCTGCCTTCGCTCGCCCGCATCATGAGACAGCCCATTGTGCTGGATGCGGCGGGCTGTTTTCCCCTGCAGGAAGCACGAGCATATCTAACTCTCTACCGAGCAATCGGCGAAAAGACGAACGTTTGGGAATGATGCTGATTATAATGGGGTATAATGTTTGGTAGATTGAGGAAAAGGGCAGGCGTTACCACTATGGAAAAAGTTGCTCAACGCTGTATCGTCTGTGACGAGGAACAAAAGGACGGAATTGCCATTTGCGAACAGTTTATCTGTCAGCAATGCGAGCAAGAAATGGTCAACACCGATGTACAGGACGAAAAGTATCCGTTCTTCATTCACCAGATGAGAAGAATCTGGTTAAAAGATGCGTGAAGGCAAAAAAGGCGTCGGATTCCCTCCGATGTCTTTTTCCGTTTTCGGCAATTCATGTTAAAATGATGGGGAAACCATGGAAATAGTAAAGGGCGTGAAGAGTGCGTGATGGCAAGAGAGGCTGAATTTCGGGAGCGGCAAAGCAAGGCTCCGTTGTACGAGCAGCTAGAGCGGCATGCGAGACATCGACCGCACTCGTTTCATGTGCCTGGGCATAAAATGGGTCACAGCTTCGATCAGAGTGGACGAGATCGCTTTGCGTCTGTATTGGAGCTGGATCTGACGGAAATTTATGGAATGGACGACCTGCATCAGCCACAAGGCGTCATCGCCAAGGCGCAGGAACTGGCTGCCGAAGCGTTTGGTGCGCAGGAGACCCGCTTTCTCGTCGGGGGAAGCACGGTAGGAAACCTGGCTCTGATCATGACAGCATGCCGACCAGGGGAGAAAATCCTCGTTCAGCGCAACTGCCACAAATCCGTCTTTCACGGCATCATCATGGCGCGGGCGATTCCGGTCTTTTTGGTTCCGGCTGTCGATCTGGCGACAGGTGTAGCCGCAGGGGTACGGCGTGAGGACGTGGAGCGGGCGCTGCAGGCGCATCCGGACGTCAAGGCAGTTTTTCTCACCAACCCCACCTACTACGGAATGGGGATCGATCTGGCGAAAATGGCGGCGACCGTACATCGACATAACATTCCCTTATTCGTGGACGAGGCGCACGGGGCGCATTACGGCTTTCACCCCGCCTTTCCGCAATCAGCCATGCAGGCAGGGGCAGACGCTGCGGTACAATCGACTCATAAGATGGCGACCGCACTCACCATGTCGTCGATGCTGCACTTGCAAGGCGAGCGGATTGACCGGGAACGCTTATACCGGATTTTGGGCATGATCCAGTCATCCAGCCCTTCGTACCTGCTGATGGCTTCACTTGATCTGGCGAGGCGCCACCTTGCCCTGGAAGCGGCGAAGGAGTGGGAGCGGCTTTTTCCGTTACTGGACAAGCTGCGTGAGCGGACCCGTCATTTGTCATGGCTGCACTGGCCGCAATTGAGTGCCAATAGCGTCTATTCGACTCTAGATCCGCTGAAGCTTTTTTTGCATCTGCGTACGGAGCAGATCGACGGCTTTTCCCTGCAGCACCTTATGGAGCAGCACGGCATCTTTCCAGAGTTGGCGGATGACGCCCACGTACTGTTGGCGGCTTCCTCTGGTACGACAGGAAGAGACCTTGACGCCTTGGCGCGTTTGCTGGAGTCGCTGGAGGTACAGGAAGAGATGGATACAGAGCGGGTCGTGCAGGCCGGAATTGTATCCTCTCATTATATAAGGGAGCAGGCACTCCCGATGCATGAAGCGGTGGATTTGCCGCAAGTCTCCATCCCGCTGGATCAATCGCTGGGGCGTGTCGTTGCCGAGATGGTGATTCCCTACCCGCCTGGCATCCCCATTCTGGTTCCAGGTGAGCGAATGGATGAGCAGAGTATGGCGATGCTTGCAGAGCTGCGGGCTGGTCAAACCCGTTTTCACGGGGTACAGGACGACAGTCTGCAGATGATTCGGGTCCTGCGGGATGAAAAGTAGGCCGACAACAGGTTCGGAAGGAGCATGAATGTGACAACAGGAAGAAAAGGCAGATTCATTACCGTAGAAGGCGGTGATGGGGCAGGGAAATCGACTGTCATCGCCCGCATGTATGAAGAACTGCGCAGACGCGGTATGGATGTGCTTTTGACCCGCGAGCCGGGCGGGATTGACATCGCGGAAAAGATTCGGGAAATCATTTTGAATCCGGCGCATACCCAGATGGACAAACGGACGGAAGCCCTGTTGTATGCGGCTGCCAGACGTCAGCATTTGGTAGAAAAGGTACTGCCGGCCTTGGAAGCAGGCAAGCTGGTGCTTTGCGACCGTTTTATCGACAGCAGCCTTGCTTATCAAGGGCATGCACGTGGGCTTGGCATTGAGGAAGTCTTCGTGATCAATCAGTTTGCCGTCGAGGGTTGCATGCCGGAATGGACCTTGTACTTCGATGTCTCCCCGAAGGTGGGTCTGGAACGGATCAATGCTACTCGTGGCAGGGAAGTGAATCGTCTTGATTTGGAGGGGCTGCGCTTCCACGAGCTGGTCCAGGAAGGCTATCGATTGGCGATCGCTCGCGATCCGGAGCGCTTTATCATCATTGATGCCGAGAAAAATCCAGATCAGGTGTATCAAGCGGCGATGGAAGCTTTACTTGCGAGATTGTAAGCTGACAGTACCGCTTTGTTATAGACATGCTATACTACTTATAGAGAGTTCGTAACCAGCCTAGAGGTTTGACATACAATGAAGCAACGATAGTAACCATAATCTTGATGGTAGAAAGGGTGATGGCCGATGAAGATGGTAATTGCGGTCGTACAGGACAAAGATAGCGGTCGTCTGTCTCAACAACTGGTCAAAAAAGGGTTTCGTGCGACCAAGCTTGCCAGTACCGGGGGTTTCTTGCGCGCAGGCAATACGACTTTTTTAATCGGTACGTCTGACGAAAGTGTGCCGGAAGTAATCGACATCATTTCACATAACTGCAAGTCCCGCAAACAAATGGTAACCCCGGTTTCGCCCCTCAGCAATGCAGTCGACTCCTTTATGCCCTATCCCTTGGAAGTGCAGGTCGGCGGTGCAGCCGTCTTTGTACTGGATGTGGGGGAGTTCCATTCGTTTTAAAGGAGTAACGGAGGTGGCACGATGAAAATCAGCGACGGTCTTCGGCCAAAGGTGGAAATGCCAAGAGCTACAGACTCACGCAGAAATCCCCAATCGGAACAGTTGAATTTTGGCAAGCTGGTTCAAGGCGAGGATGAGCGCATGTCACAAGAACGCCTGACCCAACTGTTGTCAACGATTGATAAGCAGGGCCAGATTCTGGCACGCTCCCGCTCGATTCGTGATTTCTACGCCTACAAGAACCTGGTCAAGCAGTTTATGGAGGAAGCCGTTCAATACGGCATTGCACTGGACGACAGGCGGGGCATGAACCGACGTGGACGCAGCAGATTGTACAAAATCGTCAAGGAAGTGGACGCTGAGCTGTTGCGGCTGACCGATGAGCTCCTCAGCGACCAGGCTCCCATGATCGATCTCTTGGCGCGAATTGGCGAGATTCGCGGCATGCTGATCAATCTGTACTTTTGACGGGTGGTAGACCGACCATGACTTGGACACAATTTTCCCAGCAGCCGCGTGCCTCCGAGCTGCTGCACCATAGCTTGTTCAACCATCGTCTGGCCCACGCCTATCTGTTCGCGGGACCCAAAGGCGCAGGCAAGAAGCAGATGGCCCTGCATCTGGCGAAGTCTCTTTTTTGTCCAGAAAAAGAGGCGGACGCCTGCGGGGCCTGTCTTACATGCAGACGCATTGAATCTGGTAATCATCCCGATGTGCTCTATGTGACACCGGATGGCGCTTCGATCAAGATCGACCAGATCCGTGCCCTGCAAAAAGAAATGGCGATGCGTGCCGTTGAGTCGCGGCACAAGGTATATATTATTGAACATATCGATAAAATGACCGCGCAGGCAGCCAACAGCCTGCTGAAATTCTTGGAGGAACCGCCCGCTGGCGTATTGGCCCTGCTCTTGACGGAGCATAGCCACGCGATTCTTCCCACGATCTTATCCCGTTGCCAAATTGTTCCCTTTTCCCCTCTATCCGCAGAAGCAATCGCCCAAAAGCTTAGCGATGCCGGGGTTTTGCCGGGCATCGCGAAGGTCGCTTCCCACATTACGACAAATGTGGAAGAGGCCCTGATACTTAGCCAATCAGAATCGTTTGCACAGCTGAGAAATCTAGTGATACAATTGGTGCATGAGTGTCGACAACGCAACTCGTCACCGCTCTTTTCGATTCATGATATGTTGCATAAGAGCGACAAAATAAAGGAGGAACTACCCCTCTTTTTGGATTTGCTCATCCTTTGGCTGCGCGATATCCTGTATGTGCAAGTAGGCAGGCATGCCCATCTCATTAACAGCGACCAACAGGATGTGCTGCAAGGACAAGCACTGGCATGGACAAAAGCTGAGCTCTTGCGTGGGATTGATTTGGTCATGGAAACGAAGTATCGGATAGAGCGAAACGCCAACGCACAGTTGGCCCTTGAGCGGTTGGTTCTTCAACTCCAGGAGGGATAATCCTTGTATGAGGTTGTTGGTGTCCGCTTTAAAAAAGCGGGCAAGATATATTACTTCGACCCTGACCGACTGCCGATCGAGAAGGATTGCACCGTAATCGTCGAGACGGCGAGAGGAGTCGAATACGGGAAAGTTGTGATTGGCAAGAAGCAGGTAGCCGATGAAGACGTCGTGTTGCCGTTGAAAAAAGTCATCCGGATGGCGGACGAGCGGGATGCCAAACAGGTGGATGAAAATAAACAGGCGGCGATGAACGCATTTGCCGTATGCCAGGCGAAAATCAAGGATCACAAGCTGGATATGAAGCTGGTCGATGTGGAGTATACATTTGACCGCAACAAGATCATCTTCTATTTTACTGCTGATGGACGTGTTGATTTTCGTGAGCTGGTAAAGGATCTGGCTTCCGTCTTTCGGACGCGCATTGAGCTTCGCCAGATCGGGGTACGGGACGAAGCGAAGATGCTGGGCGGAATCGGCCCCTGTGGACGCTTGCTCTGCTGCTCGACGTTTTTGGGCGACTTTGAGCCAGTGTCGATCAAGATGGCCAAGGATCAAAATCTTTCGTTGAATCCAGCGAAAATCTCCGGTCTTTGCGGACGATTGATGTGCTGTTTAAAATACGAAAATGACAACTATGAAAGCACCCGCGAAGAAATGCCCGATGTCGGCAAAGTTGTAACCACCCCGATGGGGAACGGACGGGTCGTCTCTGTGAACGTACTGGATCAGTCTGTTCAGGTAGAGCTGGCGGTAGATAAACGAATTACCGAGTTTGGACTTGATGAGATTGCGATAGGGCTCCCCACTTTTGAATAATGTGGGGTAGGGGAGAGGTGAGCTAGTGGACAAACGGGAAATTTTCGTCAAAATGGCGAGCATTGAAGAAAGAATTGGCGACCTGTATCAAGAGATTGGTGAACTGAAAGATGTAATCGTCGTTTTGATGGAGGAAAATGCCCAATTACTCGTTGAAAACCAGCACCTTCGTAACCGGCTAGACAAGAAGAAGACCGGCTCCTCACCAAAACAGAAGGGAACCAACCCTGCTGCACAGGAGAAAGCCAAGAAGAAAGTAGTCGGGGAAGGATATGACAACCTGGCTCGTCTGTACGGAGAAGGGTTTCATATTTGCAATGTACACTTCGGCAGCTTGCGAAAAGAAGGAGATTGCCTGTTCTGTCTATCTTTTTTGAGCGGCGGTCCGCAAAAATAAAGGTGCATCCTTAGCACCGAATGAAAAAAGCGACCTGTCCTTTCGATCAGGTCGCTTTTTCACTTCACAGATGAAGACAAGAAAAAGGAGTTTGGCGTAGCTGATGGAACCAGTCTCTCATGTGCCGCTTTTTGAGGCGGAGCGTATTGACGATTTGCTTACACACGAAATGAAAATCATTCAAAGCCATGAGGTTTTTTGTTTTTCCATGGATGCCGTCCTGCTGGCGCGCTTCGCCTCTGTCCCCAAACGAGGGAGAGTGTTGGACATGTGCACTGGCAATGGAGCGATCCCGCTGATCATGACCACGCGGACACCGGAGGCCACTTTTGACGGCATTGAAATCCAAGAGAGATTGTTTAGCATGGCTTCCCGCAATGTTACACTCAATGGTCTGGACGGGCGCGTTACGATGCACCATGGGGATGTGAAGGAAGCTGTGGAGCGGTTCGGCCATGGCCAGTTTGATCTGATTACCTGCAATCCCCCGTACATGCCCGCGATGAGCGGAGAACAAAATATCCGTGAGCATTTTGCCATTGCGCGCCACGAGATTTTGCTCAATTTGGAGGATGTCATACGTGTCGGCAGCCAATTGTTGAAAAATGGTGGCAAGCTGGCGATGGTGCACCGTTCGACAAGACTGGTGGACATCATCTCGTACATGCGGAAGTATGGATTGGAACCAAAACGTATGCGGCTCGTCTATCCGCGCAGGGACGCCGAACCCAATATGGTGCTGATCGAGGGGATGCGTGGCGGCAAACCGGAGCTGCGGATACAACCTCCCCTGATTGTCTATGAAAAGGGAGAGGAATACTGTGAAGAACTGCAGGAGATCTATTTCGGAAGACGCGATTCCCTCGCATAAAAGTCATTTTGTCTACATGCTCGTCTGCCGGGATGGAAGCCTCTACACGGGATACACCACAGAGCTGGCACGCCGGCTTCGCGCCCACAACGAGGGAAAGGGAGCGAAGTACACCAGAGGAAGAGGTCCGGTCGAGCTGTTGTACTGGGAAGAAGGAGAGGATCGCTCCTGGGGCTTGAAGCGGGAGGAAGCGATCAAGCGGCTTACGCGCAGACAAAAAGAAGAGTTAATAGGAGGCGCGCCTTACGAATGAACGTCCAAAGCAGCTTTACGAATGAAGTGACGGGAGCGCTCTACCTGGTGGCGACACCGATTGGCAATCTCGATGATATGACGGTACGCTGTCTGGAAACGCTGCGAATGGTTGATGTGATTGCCTGTGAGGATACACGTCAGACCCGCAAGCTGTTGAACCATTTTCAGATCGAGAAAAGAACGGTCAGTTATCATGAACATAATAAGGAAGCAAGCGGGCACGGATTGCTGCAATGGCTGGAGGAGGGCAAGCGTATTGCTCTGGTCAGCGATGCCGGACTGCCCGCTATCTCTGATCCGGGAGCGGATTTGGTACGCGACGCTGTAGCAGCCGGTTTTCCCGTCATCCCCGTCCCGGGTGCGAACGCTGGCTTGACTGCTCTGATCGCCTCTGGCTTGCCGACGGACCGCTTTGTCTTTTGCGGTTTTCTCGGACGGGAGAACAAGGAGCGCAGGGAAGAGCTGGAGCGTCTCAAGCGTTATCCGGAGACCCTGATTTTTTACGAGGCACCCCACCGCATCAGCAAAACGCTGGCGGCAATACGAGAGTCATGGGGCAATCGCCGTGCCGTTCTGGCGCGCGAGCTGACCAAACGATACGAAGAGTTTGTTCGGGGGACCCTGGATGAACTGATCGAGTGGCTGGCGAACGGAGAAGCGCGGGGAGAATTCTGCCTGATCGTCGAAGGCTACACAGGAGCGGCGGAAGACGCCGAAGAAGGTTTGTGGTGGCAGGAGCTGGGAGTGGTGGCTCATGTCGATCACTACATCGCAGAGGGCATCAGCAAAAAGGATGCAATCAAGCAGGTTGCCCAAGATCGCGGCGTCTCCAAGCGCGATGTCTATAACGAATACCATCAGGAATAGCAGATGGATCACAAATAGGTGGCGGTGCTTCGAGACTGTAAACAAAGCAAATTTGTTTACAGTCTTTTTGTTTGCAGAAAAATTTTCCATAAACGCATTGACATGTGCGACAACTTGTCGTAATTTGGTGATACGACAAGTTGTCGCACAAAAATCCAGAGGTGTTCGCGATGAAAAAGCTGGGAAGGTTATCGGAAACAGAGATGGAGGTAATGGAGGTGATCTGGGGGGTAGCTGCTCCGGTAACGGTTGCACAGCTTCTCGACATTTTCAAGAGTAAAGGCTGGAAAACGTCAACCTTGTCGACCATTCTAAAACGGCTGATCGAAAAAGGATACTTGACCAAATCGATGATCGGCAAGGTGAACTACTACGATCCTGTTTTGACCCTGGATGAGTACAAAAAGCATGAAACACAATCCTTTTTAAGTCGTTTGTACAACGGGAAAGTGAAAAATTTTATCGCTTCCCTGGTCGATGATGATGAACTTAGCC
>DASQMM010000625.1:0-2683 GCA_035645495.1 Brevibacillus sp.
GGGTGTTCATGGCGAAGGATGATCTGTACCAGAGCAGCAGTTGGCTTGAAAGACTCGGCGTGGATCCCGAGGATGAAGAAAGCATCAAGGGATTTTTTCAAAATGTGCTCTATCATCTGGATAGCTTGCGACCCCAGTATGGTGAAGAATACATGTAACGGATTACCCAAAATTGCATATACTATTCATTTTTGCATAATCATTCCCATAATCATTCTCCGATTTACGTAGGTGATTCCTTCTCATCAGTGGGTTAACGCTCATATCCTTCCATTGGCATATTACTTGCAATTTTTGAGTAGACAAAATGGGAGGGAGTGAATCACGATGATGGATCTGAAGATGTATGTGAATGGTGAATGGGTACCTGCCGTAAGCGGTCAAACCCGCGATATTGTGAATCCAGCCAACGGCGAGGTGATCGCGAAAGCGGCAGAGGGAAGCGCGGAGGATGCCAAAGCCGCGATTCTGGCGGCTCGAGAAGCGTTTGACAGCGGCATCTGGTCTGATTTGGCTCCAGCAGAACGTGCGCGCTATTTGTTTGCCATTGCGGATCGCTTGGAGCAGCGTGCGGAGGAAATCGGGCTACTGGAGACGTTGGATAACGGCAAGCCGCTGCGGGAAACCGCTTTTGACGTAGCGGATGCGGTCGCTTGTTTTCGCTATTACGCGGGATTGGTAACGAAACCGGATGGACAGACGTACCATGTCGCAGACCCCATGCAGACGCTGGTGGTTCGCGAGCCGGTGGGTGTCTGCGGATTGATCGTGCCGTGGAATTATCCATTGCTGATGGGAGTATGGAAAATCGCGCCGGCTCTGGCCGCGGGAAACAGCATTGTCTTCAAGCCCTCGGAGGTCACTCCGGTCACGAGCGTGAAACTGTTCGAAATCATGGAGGAGGTAGGCTTGCCAAAGGGCGTCGCTAATCTGGTGATGGGAGCAGGGCCTACGGTAGGAAATGAGCTTGCAGAAAGCCATCTGGTGGACAAAGTCTCGTTTACAGGCGGTACAGTAACCGGTCGTCACATCATGAAAGCGGCCGCGGGCAACATCAAAAAAATATCTCTCGAGCTTGGCGGGAAATCGCCGAACATCGTTTTTGCCGACGCTGACTTCGAGGTAGCGGTTGACTATGCATTGTTCGCGATCTTTGCCAACCAAGGTCAAGTCTGTGCAGCTGGTTCACGACTGCTGCTGGAGGAGAGCATCCACGACCGCTTCCTGGATCGCCTTGTAGAGCGAGCGAGAAAAATCCGTGTAGGCCCGGGACATGATCCGTCGACAGAGATGGGGCCGCTGATCAGCGAAGCACACATGCAAAAAGTGCTATCTTATATTGAGGAAGGAAAACGCGAAGGAGCCAAACTGCTGTGCGGAGGAAACCGCATCACCGCTAATGGATTGGACAAAGGCTACTTCGTAGAGCCTACCATTTTCACTCAGACAACCCCGGAGATGAAAATCGTTCAGGAAGAGATATTTGGGCCGGTTCTTGTCGCTCAAACCTTCACGGACGAGTCGGATGCTGTCCGTCTGGCAAACGACACGGTATATGGCTTGGCAGGCGGGGTGTTTACGGTGGATGGAGCGAAGGCGTTGCGCGTAGTGAAAAAGCTGCGGGCAGGCATCACATGGATTAACTGCTACCATCCCACCTACAACGAAGCCCCTTGGGGTGGCTACAAGATGAGCGGGATCGGCAGAGGGCTTGGCACATTTGGTTTTGATGAATTTACGGAAGTGAAGCAAATCAACATCAATCTTCACGTTCAACCCACCGGATTTTATGAGGGATAAATTTTTAGGGATTCCTTAGGGGACTTCCAGTATGATGGGAGTATACACCTAACTTAGAAATCCAGGAGGACCTATGGTTTCAAATTGGTTCACGCGGAAGGCATTCATCGTATCGCTGGATTCCGCTCTCAATGAAGTGTGGAACATCATGTCCCTGCATAATGAGCCGTTTGTATTCATCGAGTCAAAGGAGCAAGCCGGCAAAATCTTTGCCTATATTCAAAGCACGGATATCATGCCATTGGTAAGTGACGCTGAATGGATGAAACGCCAAGTGCATCAACTGCCTTTTCATACCGAATTGGCGTTTCTCGACGAAGAAGCGGATATGCTCGACTTTTTCAAATTTTTCGGCGAAGAAGTGGTCGTGATTCTGGGCCGTGACGGCTCCTATAAAGGATATCTGCGCAGGGAGGACATGTTGTACCATCTCCTGACCAACCAGTCGGGCCACACCGACTGGATTCGCTCCCTGCTGAATTCCATTCCCATGGGGCTCATCATCACCGATGTCCAGGGCAAGATTGAGAATTTCAGTTCCGAAGCGCTCCGCATGATACGCCTGAGTCCGGATGAGCTGAGAAATGGGCGGATCGGCGATATCCTCGACCAGGACAAATTCAAGAAGGTCATTGAACACGGTGAATCCATCTTGAACGATATCATTATCAACGAACGGATGGGTGTTTTGGCTGACTTCGGACCGATCCGAAACCAGCACGGGGCCATCACAGGCGCAATCATCGTCCTGCAGGATCTGCCTTACATCGAGAATCTGGCCATGGAGCTGGAGTATGTCAAAAATCTAAATACGGATCTGCAAGGCATTTTGTCCTCGATCTATGATGAAATTCTTGTCCTGGACGCCAAAGGGGTACTGCTT
>DASQMM010000626.1:0-1955 GCA_035645495.1 Brevibacillus sp.
TACGGACAGCGCTTCACGTACGGCACTGGCAAAAACTAATGGCCGTTCAATTTTTTCATAGTGGATATACCATAGATTCGGGTTCGTAAACAGCCAGTGATTATGAACAGCAGTAACCTTAATGCCTCGCGCGCGGAGTCGTGAAATAAAAGGGTTAATCTCCCGGGTGAGGATGACAGTTTCACCCAGACAAAGTGCAGTGCCATTCGCCCTGATATTTTCAAAGGAATGAAATTGCGGGATCGTCAAGGCAGAGTTCGATCTTCTCCCCAAAATCGTAGCTCTAATATTCTTACGAAAAGTCTGTGCAGTACATACACCGTTGATAACAGCGGGTTGTGCGTTAAGGATCGCGGCAAATCTGCGGCAGAGAGGACTGATTGCCATCTATACATTACCTCCTTTTCAAATGATCGTTCTAAGATATGAAGGTGGAGGATGGATGGTACAGGCAATCTGAGCAAGAGAGAAACCTATTTTTAGAGAAATGGGGACAGAGCACGATAGATCCGGAAAGATAATTAGGGGGAATGAGACAGACCGAAATGGATGTAAACATAAAGTATGGAGGGGGATGATGCAGGATGGGAACTTTCAGCAAGGACGATCTTCCTGAAGTACTGGAGGTGCAGCATATCCAGAGGTATTTGAACATTGGCCGCGTTCAGGCATATGAGCTGGTGAATTCGGGGCAATTTCATGTTGTCAGAGTGGGAAGAGTCATTAAAATATCAAAGAAGGTGTTTTTCAATTGGCTTGAGGGCAATACCGATCAAAAGCAGGAGTAGGGCGATCCTGCTTTTTTTTTATGATTGATGGTAATTTTGATGCGAAACTGTGGATAATCCCCGAGTACATCCCATCATCCGTGATAACGGTGAGAAGGAAAGCATGATCATAATGGCCTGAGAGGAAAGACTATTCAGTTACGATCCATGATTGTGAATCACGACAGATCACGTTTGGTTTTCACTATTGAAGGGTAGCGACCAAACCAAGCCGTTGTTAACGAATCGAGAAAGAGAAGTGTTTGAACTCTTGGTCCAGGATAAGACAACCAAAGAGATTGCCGGACAACTCTTCATCAGTGAAAAGACTGTGCGCAATCACATCAGCAATGTCATGCAAAAATTAGGGGTCAAAGGTCGATCTCAAGCAGTAGTCGAACTGGTTCGACTTGGTGAACTAGAGATTTGAGCCCTGTCCACCCAGCCTCCCTTTTCTTCCCTTGGTCGGAAGGGAGGGTTTTTTGTTTTATTTGACGAATTGGTGTTGACTACAACTCATGAAGATGGATGCGAAAATGTGATGAGGAGTGTCGTTCATGAAACTCGATGGGAAAGTTGTCATCATAACGGGAGGAGCAGGAGGTCTAGGAAAAGAAGCGAGTTTGTTATTTGCAAGTGAAGGGGCACATGTTGTTGTCGTTGATTATCATCAGCAGTCGGCGGAAGAAGTAGCAAAAGAGGTGAATGGTCTTGGACTGGCCGTTGACGTATCCCAACGCGACCAAGTGGATGGGATGGTCAGTGAAGTGATCAATCGATATGGAAAAATTGATGTCTTGATCAATAATGCAGGAATCACCATGGACGCCACGCTTATGAAGATGACGCAGGAGCAGTGGGACCGAGTGATCTCCATTAACCAAACCGGTGTCTTTCATTGTACACAAGCGGTGGTACCTCATATGATAAAGGAAGGCTCTGGTCGAATCATCAATACAAGCAGCATCGTAGGAAGAATGGGGAATTTTGGGCAAACTAATTATGCTGCATCGAAAGCGGCGGTTATTGCCATGACACAAACGTGGGCAAAAGAGCTTGGCAGGAAGGGCATACATGTGAATGCTGTTGCTCCAGGCTTTATCATGACCCCTATGACAGAGAAAATGCCGGAAAATGTACTTCAAGGCATGAAGGAGAAAGTAGCTCTCCAACGACTGGGAACACCAA
>DASQMM010000627.1:0-1702 GCA_035645495.1 Brevibacillus sp.
GGAAAAACAGGCGGATACATCACCGGATTTATTCTGACTGCTTATGTGACAGGACTCATTTTGGAAAAGACGCGCTTTACCCTGACCAATGCCCTTATTGCCAATATCGTCGGAATGATTATCACTCTGGCCTTCGGGACCGTTCAACTGAAGTTCGTACTGGATGTTCCGTGGGCAGATGCGATTGCGTGGGGAGTGACGCCGTTTTTGGTGGTCGGCGTGATCAAAGCCGTACTCGCTTCCATCATCGGCATCAAAGTGCGGGAGCGCCTCCTGGCGAGCAGGCTGCTGCGCCACAGCGATACGCCGAGTGTCACCTCCTAAAAAATACGAACGATGCTTTTTCCTAAGTCGTCCATTCGGGCGGCTTTTTCCGTATAAATGGTTTCTTCTGCCGGATACTATGGGGAAACCACCCAATGATGGGCTTAAAGGAGGACAATATGGATCAAATTACCGCCGGTCCGAAGGGGCTTCCCATTTCGGGTAATGTGCTTGCCTTTCGCCGGGATACGCTGAAATTCATTCGTGATGCCGCAAAAGAATACGGAGATGTCGTCCATTTCCGTTTTGGACCCAAACGCCATGTCTATATGCTGAACAATCCCGATATGATCAAGGAAGTGCTCGTTACCAAGCAAGCGCATTTTCGCAAGGCCAAGGGCTTGCAGGTGGCGCGAGCTGTTGTCGGTGACGGCATTCTGACGAGTGAAGGGAAAAAACACATCCGGCAGCGCAGGTTGATGCAGCCGGCTTTTCACCGTGATCGGATCGCGGGGTATGGGGATGCCATGGTCCGTCAGGGTGTCGAGCTGATGGAGGACTGGAAGGATGGCGAGGTGCGGGACATTCATCAGGACATGATGAAGGTGACGCTGGCGATCATCACAGAGACAATGTTCGGCAAAACCATCAAGGAAGGAGCAGACAAGATCGGTCATGCCATCGATGTCGGGTTGAAATACGTGTCGACAAAAGCAACTTCCTTCATCGACATCCCGCTGTCTGTTCCGACGCGCAGCAATCGGGATTTCGTCGAATCGAGCGAAGTGCTGGACAAGACCATCTATGGCTTGATCGAGGAGCGGCGCAAAAGTACGGACAGCCATACCGATCTGTTGGCGATGCTTTTGGCTGCACGGGATGAGGACGATGGGCAGGGCATGACGGATGAGCAGGTTCGCGACGAGGTCATGACCATTTTTGTGGCGGGTCACGAGACGACTGCCAACACGATGTCCTGGATCTTTTACTTGCTGGCGACTCATCCTGAGGTGGAACAAAAACTGCATGACGAGTTGAATTCTGTCCTAGGCGGAAGACTGCCGACTGTCGCAGATATCCCCAATCTGACCTACGTCAACCTCATCATCTCCGAGACGCTCCGTCTCTACCCAGCTGCTTGGACGATCAACCGAGAAGTGGCGGAACCAGTCGAGATCGGCGGCCATACCTATGAGCCGGGGGACACGTTGATGATGAGCCAGTATGTCATGCACCGCCAGGAGAAGTACTTCGAAGATCCGGATGAATTTCGTCCCGAGCGTTTTGCGGGGGATTTGCTGAAACGGATTCCCGCTTACGCCTACTTCCCTTTCGGGGGAGGACCGCGCATTTGCATCGGCAACAACTTCGCATTGATGGAAGCGGCCTTGCTTCTGGCGACCATTGCCCAACGCTACAGACTGCGTCTGGCAGAGCC
>DASQMM010000628.1:0-8745 GCA_035645495.1 Brevibacillus sp.
GCTCGGTTTCCCCGGCCGCGGAGAAGGAATCGCCTCCCAGGTTGCTTGCTTGCTTGTCAAGGAGTAAGACAAGGTGTAACATGAAAACGTCAGAAGCGTTTTGATACCCTTAACACCTTTTTACACTCATAAGGATGGTGCTACCCATGGCGAAAGAAATCCGCACACGTTATGCTCCCAGTCCAACTGGGCATTTACATATCGGCGGCGCGAGAACCGCGCTGTTCAACTACCTGTTTGCAAAGCATCACGGTGGTTCCTTTATCGTTCGGATTGAAGATACCGACCAAACCCGCAACAAGGAAAATGCCGATGAAGAGCAGATGAAAAATCTGAAATGGCTGGGTGTTGAATGGGAGGAAGGAACGGATATAGGAGGCGAATACGGCCCGTACCGTCAGACTGAGCGTCTGGACATCTATCGCCAATACATCGATCAATTGCTGGCTGAAGGGAAAGCCTATTATTGCTACGCTACCAAGGAAGAGCTGGATGCGGAACGCGAAGAGCAGCTTGCGCGGGGCGAGACGCCGCGGATTCTGGAAAAGCACCGTCATGTCACAGAAGAGCAGCGCAAACAGTTCGAGGCTGAGGGTCGTGTGCCTTCGATTCACTTCCTGGTTCCAGACAACCGCCAGTATGTAGTAGATGATATGATCCGTGGACAGGTTACGTTTGACTCGAGCGAGATGGGCGACTTCGTCATCTGCCGACCAGACGGGATCCCTACCTATAACTTTGCTGTTGTCATCGATGACTATCTGATGAAGATCAGCCACGTCATCCGCGGGGAAGAGCATCTATCCAACACGCCGCGTCAGTTGATGATTTATGAAGCATTTGGCTGGGAGGCTCCTCGCTTCGCTCACTTGGCTCTGATTCTCAACACAGAAGGCAAGAAGATGTCCAAGCGCGACGAAAGCATCATCCAGTTTATCGAGCAGTATCGTGAACTGGGCTTTTTGCCGGAAGCGATCGTCAACTTCCTGGTATTGCTCGGGTGGTCCCCGGGCGGAGAAGAGGAGATCTTCTTGAAGGAAGATTTGATCAAGCTCTTCTCGATGGATCGCGTCAACAAGTCTCCGGCTGTTTTTGATTCGACCAAAATGAACTGGATGAACAACTACTACCTGAAACGTCAACCTCTGGACACCATTACGGACATGTGTGTGCCCCATTTGCAGAAAGCGGGCTTCATCGACGAAGAACTGTCCAGCGAAAAACGGGCTTGGGTACGCAGTATCGTCGCGCTGTATCAAGAGCAGATGTCCTACTGCGCGCAGATCGTACCGCTGGCTGCTCTTTTCTTCCTGGATGAAGTAGTGTACGATGAAGAGGCCAGAGCAGTCTTGAAAGAACCGCAACTGCCTGAGGTGCTTGCATCTTTTGTCAAACACCTGTCAGCGCAAGACGAATATAATGTTGACATCATCAAGGCAGTGCTAAAAGATGTGCAAAAAGAGACTGGCCATAAAGGCAAGGCATTGTTCATGCCCGTGCGTGTGGCGGCTACCGGACAGGCGCATGGACGCGATCTGGCGGAGACCTTGTTCTTGCTCGGTCGCGACAAGGTGTTGGAGCGCATGAATAAAGTAATTACACACGGCGAGTAAGGGTTTACAAATAAAGGAAATCAAAGCGATGATCAGGAGAAGTACAGGAGTGAATGCGTCCACAGAGAGGATGGATAGGTGAGAGCCATCTGCGCATGCTGTCTGGAAATGCCCCTGTGAGCAATGAGCAGAACGCACGGTTTTTGGTGCAAGTATGCGACATCGGCGCCCCGCCGTTACCGGGTGTAAAGCGAGATCGTCCTTTTATGGATGATCTAAGCAGAGTGGAACCGCGGTAGAAAACCGTCTCTGTCCCTTCTTGTCGAAGGTGGCAGGGGCGGTTTTTTTGAGGGATTATCACGTTGGAGGTGCATCCCTATGTTTGCACAGATGAGAGAAGACATTCAAGCAGTATTCGAGCGGGACCCGGCAGCACGCAGTACCTTTGAAGTAGTCCTCACCTATTCCGGACTGCATGCCATCTGGGGTTACCGGATTGCCCATCGGTTCTGGAAAGCGGGCTGGTGTACGCTGGCGCGCGCTGTTTCTCAATTTACCCGTTTTTTGACGGGGATTGAGATCCATCCAGGTGCGCGCATCGGCAAAGGCCTGTTTATTGACCATGGAATGGGCGTTGTGATCGGAGAGACGTGTGAGATCGGCGACAACGTGACCATTTATCAGGGTGTAACACTGGGCGGGACCGGAAAGGAAAAAGGAAAGCGCCACCCGACCATTGGCAACGACGTCATTATCGCGACAGGAGCGAAGGTTTTGGGCTCCTTTAAAATCGGCGACAATTCCAAGATCGGAGCAGGTGCAGTCGTCCTGCAGGAAGTGCCGCCCAATTCCACAGTGGTGGGAATCAAAGCGCGCATCGTCATTCAGGATGGAAAACGAGTGAAATGTGATCTGGATCATGTGAATATGCCAGACCCAGTAGCTGATACACTTCGGCAGATGCAAAAAGAAATCGAGAGCTTGCGCAAGGAATTGGATCTTTTGAGGGAGGCTAAGAAGGAAAATGAGCATTCAATTCACTAATACGATGACCCGTCGGAAGGAGCCTTTCGTACCTCTTGTGCCCGGCAAGGTGAAAATGTACGTGTGCGGTCCGACGGTTTACAACTACATTCACATCGGGAATGCCCGTCCCGCGATTGTGTTTGATACATTGCGCCGCTATTTGAAGTACCGCGGCTTTGACGTGACATTCGTACAAAACATTACGGACGTAGATGACAAGCTGATCCGCGTCGCCAACGAGGAAGGCACGACGGTCAAAGAAGTAGCCGATCGCTTTACAGATGCCTACAATGAAGACCTGAAATCCTTGAACGTCATGCCTCCGGATATACAACCGCGCGTCATGCAGACCATCCCGGAGATCATTGAATTTATCGAGGGCTTGATAGAAAAAGGCTACGCCTATGAAAGTGAAGGAGATGTCTATTTCCGTACCGGCCGCTTCGACGAGTATGGAAAACTCTCGCACCAGCCGCTGGATGATTTGCAGGCAGGGGCGCGTGTGGACATCAATGAAAAGAAAGAGCATCCGCTTGATTTTGCACTGTGGAAGGCAGCCAAGGACAAGGAAGTGAGCTGGAGCAGTCCGTGGGGCGAAGGGCGTCCGGGCTGGCATATCGAATGCTCGGCAATGGCGTTGAAGTTTTTGGGTGAGCAGATCGATATTCACGCAGGCGGTTCTGATCTAGTTTTTCCTCACCATGAAAACGAGATCGCACAGTCGGAGTGTTTTACAGGCAAGGTATTCGCCCGTTATTGGCTGCACAACGGCATGCTGAACATCGATAATGAAAAAATGTCCAAATCCCTTGGCAACTTCCTGTTGACACGCGATCTCGTCCAACAATTCGGGGGGCAATTGATTCGCTTCTTCATGCTGCAGGGGCACTATCGCAATCCAATCAATTTTAGCGATGAACTGCTGGAGCAAGCGGCAAACAGTTTGGAACGGATGAAAACGGCCTATCATAATCTCAACCACCGTTTGCAGACAGCACGAGAGGTCGAGCCAAATGGCCAGGCTGAGCAGCAAGCGCAAATGATCCACCATCTGCGGGAGCGTTTTGTGAAAGAAATGGATGATGACCTGAATACCGCCAACGCACTGACAGTTCTGTTTGAAGTCGTAAAGGAAGCGAACCAATACATGCTGAATCAGAATGTGGGGCGCGAAGAAATTACGGCTTACAAGGAGCTTTTGCTGGAACTGACTGGAGTACTGGGCATCATTTTGGAGCAGGAGCAGGAGCTTTTGGACAGTGAGATCGATGCTTTGATTGTCGAGCGGACCGAGGCTCGCGCATCACGCAACTTCGCCCGTGCTGATGAAATTCGCGATCTTCTCGCCGCTAAAGGAATCGTGCTGGAAGATACGCCGCAGGGTGTGCGTTGGCGCCGCAAATAAGGAGCTTAGACAACATGCAAAAAGAAGAGTTGACCCGGGATCCGAATCAAACCAATCCACTTGTGCTCGCCTTTTTAGGTGATGCCACGTATGCGCATTGCGTCAGGTACCATCTGATCGCCAGGGGGCTGGTTAAGCCAAACCAGCTCCACAAGGCGGCCAATCGTTACGTTTCAGCGAAAGCCCAGGCGAATATCCTGATGAATCTGATGCCAGAGCTGTCAGAGGACGAGGTCAGCATCGTGAAGCGGGGACGCAATGCCAAATCGGGTTCCTCAGCAAAAAATGCAGATATTATCGACTATCGCCACGCGACCGCTTTCGAGGCTTTGATCGGATATCTGTATCTGAACGGAAAAGAAGAGCGGATTGCGGAAATCATGCAGCAGGCATTTGCCATCGTGGAAGGAGAGCACGGAACATGAGTGAAGAGTGGATTGTAGGCAAGAACCCGGTGATCGAAGCGCTGCGCTCAGGGCGTACGATCAATAAAATCTGGATTGCGGAAGGGACCAACAAAAATTTGATGGGGCCCATCTTTGCGCTGGCAAAAGAGCAAGGCGTCATCGTCACGACTGCCAACCGCAAAAAGCTGGATACCTTGGCATCGACTGATAATCACCAGGGCGTGATTGCGTCTGTAGCTGCTTACGACTACGTAGAGGTAGAGGATATTCTGCGGCGAGCGGAAGAAAAGCAAGAGGCGCCGTTTATTCTCTTGTTGGACGAACTGGAGGATCCGCATAACCTGGGCTCCATCCTGCGTACCGCGGATGCTGTGGGTGCCCATGGCGTCATTATTCCCAAGCGCCGCTCGGTCAGCCTGACTGCGACTGTTGCCAAGGCGTCGGCAGGTGCGATCAACTACGTGCCCGTTGCCCGTGTGACCAATCTCGTTCGCACCATGGAGGAGCTGAAGGAGCGGGGAGTTTGGATTGCAGGTACAGATGCCAGCGCCAAACAAGATTTTCGCCAAGGTGATTTCACCATGCCGCTCGGCGTCGTAATCGGCAGCGAAGGAAAAGGCATTAGTCGCTTGGTCAGAGAAAACTGCGATTTTCTGTACAGTCTCCCCATGGCTGGCAATGTCACCTCGTTGAATGCTTCCGTCGCTGCTGCGTTGTTGATGTATGAAGTGTATCGTTCCCGATGTCCGCTACCGACGCGGGTGAAGTGACATGGCCAAAAGGAAAGCCAAGCAACTGTTGATCGTGGATGGCTACAATATCATCGGTGCCTGGCCGGATTTACGCGCGCTGAAAGACCAGGATCGCATGGATGAAGCGCGCGATTTATTGATTTCCCAAATGGCAGAATACCAAAGTTATACCGGCATCAAGGTGATGATCGTATTCGATGCTTACAACGTTCCGGGACCGGGACGGCAAATCGAGGATTATCGGGTGGAAGTGTACTTTACCAAGAAAAAAGAGACAGCTGATGAAAAAATTGAGCAGATTGTCTCGCAGCATCAAAATAAAAATCGACAAATTTATGTGGCCACCTCCGACTATACCTCCCAGCGGGTTATTTTCGGTCAGGGGGCGCTGCGCAAATCTGCGCGGGAATTGTTGCATGACTTGGAAAGCGCAGGCAAGGAGATCAAGAAAGAAGTAGAAAAAACACGCGACGAACGTTTCTCAAGGCGGATCGCCTTGGATGAGGAAATAGCGAAAATATTCGAAAAATGGCGAAGGGAATAACTTGGATTCGGTTGACGCTTTTTTACGGCATCATGTATAATAACGACATCTATGGAGAACGGCTGGCGGAGGGATCGAGTGTGAGTGTAGACCTCAAGGAGTTGAAGCATGCCCAATATGAGCTATTGACCGACGAAGAGGTTGTCGATCTTGTTCGCGATGACGACACCGAAGCATTGGAGTATTTGATCAACAAGTACAAGAACTTCGTCCGTGCCAAAGCCAGATCCTACTTTCTGATTGGGGCTGACCGCGAAGATATTGTGCAGGAAGGCATGATTGGACTGTACAAATCCATTCGCGACTTCCGCGGGGATAAACTCACTTCGTTTAAGGCATTTGCCGAGCTTTGCATTACGCGTCAGATCATCACGGCGATCAAAACGGCGACGAGGCAGAAGCATATTCCGCTCAATTCCTACGTGTCCCTGGACAAGCCCATCTACGATGAGGACTCGGACCGTACGCTGCTCGACGTGATCTGCGGCACGAAGGTGACAGATCCGGAAGAGTTGTTCATCAATCGTGAAGAGTTTGACGACATCGAAGGCAAAATGAGTGAGATTCTGAGCGATTTGGAGCGACAAGTGCTGATGCTTTACCTGGATGGGCGATCCTATCAACAGATTGCCGTCGAGTTAAAGCGTCATGTCAAATCTATTGACAATGCCCTGCAGCGTGTAAAACGAAAACTGGAACGCTATCTCGAAGGTAGAGAGATTCATCTGTAAATACAGAGAATCTCTTTTTTGCTCTAGTAGAAGGTTTTCCAGTGGGCGAAGGATGGAACAAAATGCATTCCCTTTGTCAAGACGTTTTGTTGACATGGGATTTTCGGTGTGATAAATTTGTTTAGGTAGCCATAGACTCTTATCTCTCTTTTTCTATGGTTACTTTCAGGTGAAATGGTCAGGAAAAAGTAGCGGTTTTCCCGTACTATTGATCATCGGGTTTAACGTAAACAATAGCAGGTTTGAAATGAGATGGAGGTGGCAATAAATGCGAGTAAACATCACGTTGGCGTGCACCGAGTGTGGCGAGCGTAACTATATCTCCACCAAGAACAAGCGCACCACTACTGAACGTGTTGAACTGAAAAAGTATTGCTCCCGTGACAAGAAGCAAACCCTTCATCGCGAGACGAAGTAATGCTTGAGCGACCAAGTCTGGGGGTGGCAATATGGGTTTCTTAGCACGTATTGGAGCTAGTTTCCGCCGTACAGGTAGTTTTTTTGGCGACGTTATGTCCGAATTGAAGAAGGTCCGCTGGCCCAACCGTAAGGAATTGACAACGTATACGTTAGTCGTTATCATCACGGTTGTACTGCTCGCAGTGTTCTTCTTTGTCATTGATTTGGGTATCTCTCGCTTGATCGATTTGATTTTAGGAAAGTAATTTTGCAAGTCTTAGGAGGGACGGACGGTTAACGTCCTGTTGGATATGGAAAAAGCATGGTATGTCGTTCACACGTACTCAGGTTACGAAAACAAGGTGAAAACGAATCTGGAGAAGCGCGTCGAATCGATGGGCATGGAAGACAAGATCTTTCGCGTACTTGTCCCTACCGAAGAAGAGGTAGAGACCAAGGATGGAAAAAAGCGCACCGTTACGAAAAAAGTGTTTCCTGGATACGTTCTTGTTGAAATGGTGATGACGGACGACTCTTGGTATGTCGTGCGCAACACTCCTGGGGTTACCGGCTTTGTTGGATCCACGGGCGCCGGCTCCAAGCCGACAGCGCTGCGTCCTGAAGAGGCCGACACGATTCTCAAACAAATGGGAATCGAGATTCCCAAGATCAAAGTCGATTTTGCTCTCCGCGATATGGTGCGCGTCACAGACGGTCCATTCTCCAATCGCACCGGGGAGATTATCGAGATTCACCCGGACAGACAGAAGGTTCGCGTATTGGTGGACATTTTCGGACGTGAAACGCCGGTGGAGCTAGACTTTACACAGGTTCAAAAATTGGATTAGGAATCAACTTGAAAAGAATGACGTGATGTGATACATTTCATGTTGTTTTCACAATCCCACAACAATATTTGGGGTTTCTTGCACTCTCACTATAGATCGGAAGTTTTCGTTACATAAACGAAGCTTTCACCAAACGGTGGGAGGGGGCATTCCCCCGTAATTACCACATGTGAAGTAAGGAGGTGTCTTACGTGGCTAAGAAGGTTATCCGCGTAATTAAATTACAAATCCCAGCAGGTAAAGCGAATCCTGCGCCTCCAGTAGGTCCGGCTCTCGGTCAAGCTGGTGTGAACATCATGGGTTTCTGTAAAGAATTCAACGCTCGTACAGAGAGCGAAGCAGGTATGATCATTCCGGTGGAAATCACCGTGTTTGAAGACCGTTCTTTCACTTTTATCACCAAAACTCCTCCGGCTGCTGTTCTGTTGAAGAAAGCTGCTGGTATCGAGTCCGGTTCTGGCGTGCCAAACAAAACAAAGGTTGCTACGCTGAAGCGTGATAAAGTTCGTGAAATCGCGGAACTGAAGCGTCCTGACCTGAATGCAGCATCCGTGGAAGCGGCTATGCGCATGGTGGAAGGTACTGCTCGTTCCATGGGTATCGTAATCGAAGACTAATTGTCTTGGTGCAAAGGGGCACAGACGTTGTGCCCCTTGTCTGTGGGAGGATTAACCGCTACGACCACATTGAAGGGAGATTTCAAACATGGCAAAACATGGAAAGAAATATCAAGAGGCTACTAAGCTGATTGATAAGAACAAAGTATACGAAGTAGCTGAAGGCGTAGAGCTGGTTAAAAAAGCAGCTTCCGCCAAATTCGATGAAACTGTTGAAGCAGCATTCCGTTTGGGTGTAGACCCGAAGCGTGCTGACCAACAAATCCGTGGTGCTGTTGTTCTGCCGCACGGTACTGGTAAAGTACAACGCGTTCTCGTTTTCGCAAAAGGCGAAAAAGCGAAAGATGCGGAAGCAGCAGGCGCAGACTACGTAGGCGATGCAGACATGATCGCAAAAATTCAGGGTGGCTGGTTCGAATTTGATGTCGTAGTAGCGACCCCTGACATGATGGGTGAAGTAGGT
>DASQMM010000629.1:0-1609 GCA_035645495.1 Brevibacillus sp.
ACATTCATATAAACGCTGCCTCCGTCTTTACGTCCAGAAAAATTGACAATGTTGGCATTGGAGCTGTTATCCGTCAATAGCTTCGTACGGCCATAGAACTCGTACGCCCTTTGTTTGGCGAATTGATCGCGAACCTGTTCAAAATCAGAGCCAGCATTTTGCTGCACGCCCATCTGATTGCAACCGCCCAGCATCGCCGTCATCACTGTCAGCAGACAGATGATCCAACCCTTTCGCATTTTCGTCCTCCTTCACAGCTAGTCTCCTTTAGCGTTTCCGGGGAGGAAAGGGCTTATTCTTCTACAAATGGTAGTACAGCACTCCGTCTCTTTCTCTCACGTCTACCTGATGCAAAATCATCAACAGGTCGATATGCCCGATCGTTTCAGACAGGGTAAGCGGCATTTCTTTTTCGTACAGAGTTGGGAAGAGCAAAGCTGCCAGTTCATATGCTGTTTTTTCACCGGATTCCAGCAGTTGGCGCAGTGCATTAGTACGGTCCCAGTTTTTTTGCAGACGGGAGGAGATAAGCTCACGATGGTTCGTTACCGGTTCTCCGTGGCCGGCAAAGACCTGATCAATTTCCATGTCCGCGCACATCTGCAAGGCTGTCCGATACTGGACGAGCGTCAGCGGCCGACTGTGGGAACCATCTCGAGGAGGCTCGATAAAAGCATTGGAAGAAATATGTTTGATGATGTGATCGCCACCGACGAGCAGACGGTCTTTTTCCCGATACAAAGAAAGATGGCTCTGGCTATGCCCCGGTGTATACAGCACCTGCCATTCGGGCAAAAGCGGAACGGTCTGTTCATGTTTGAGCAGACCATCGATTTGACTTGGCTGCGAAAACGTCTGCATCAGTTTTTGAAACTTCTCAATGATAATCATCTTGTCAGCGGGCACCCCGCTTTGGCTGTACAAATGGGTGAAAAATTTATCATGGTACGCCATGAATCCCTCGTCGAGCTGGACATAAGGTCTGGCCAGGGGATGCGCCAGCGTACGGGCACCAGAAACTCGTCTCACCCGCTCCAGTAATCCGCAGTGATCGACGTGATGATGCGTTAAAATGATCTGCTCGATCTCCTCCATCCGGGTTCCGATCGAAGCAAGCCCCTCTTGAAGCGTCTCCCATGCTTCCTCTGTCAGCGGTCCTACATCCACCAACGTCACATGCTTTTCCTTAAGGACGTATACATTGACCGAGCCGACATGAAAAGGTGTCGGAATCTCGATACAGTATACACCTGGTGCCATTCTTACTCCCCGTGCTGTCATTTGTGTCCCTCCATCAGTCCTGACTTTTTCTATAGAAAGAGAAAAGAGCCATTCGCTGGCTCTATGCTAACACAACCTGGTTTCTACCCGAATTCTTCGCCTCGTAAAGGGCCAAATCTGCTTGATAAAACAAGGCTTCTACGCTCAAATTGGCATCTATGTCTTTGTTCCACTTGGCGAGCCCGGATGAAATCGTCACCTGCGGCGAGGTTTCCATCTCCACACAGCGGCGGATTCGTTCGGCGACAGCATGGGCTGTAGCCTCATCTACACGCGGCAGGTAAACCGCCAATTCCTCTCCGCCCCATCTGGCGGCAATATCAGTGTC
>DASQMM010000630.1:0-5574 GCA_035645495.1 Brevibacillus sp.
ATCGGCTTTTCGCCTGCTTTGGCCAGAATCGTCGGCTTCCCCGGCTTGATGGAAACGCCATGAACCAGCACGCCAGGCTCCCCAAGTGCTTGCATCACTTGCTCGGTAAAATCGCGGGTCCCGACTGAACTACCGCCCGACAAAATCACCATATCCGCCTGCTCGAACAATTCACGCGCTCTCGCCAGAAACGCAGCGTAATCATCCTTAACGATGCCGCCGTCGATCACTTCAGCCCCACAAGCGCGGGCTGCGGCTCCAATCGTCACGCTGTTAATATCCCGCACCTCTCCGGGAGCCAGCTGTGCCTTGTCTGCGGGGACAATCTCGTCCCCGGTGGACAGGATGGCAACGACAGGTCTTGGGTACACCGTGACACGCGTCTTTCCGATTGCCGCCAGCACGCCGAGATCCTGCGGTCGAAGTCGTTGCCCGGCGGACATGACCAGCTCGCCTGCCATCACATCGTCCCCGGCGCGGATAATATTTTCTCCCGGCGCCACCTGGCGAAAGACGTTGAGCAATTCTCCCACTTCTTCCACATGCTCAATCATCACGACACTGTCTGCTCCCTCGGGAATCATTCCCCCTGTGGGAATCCCC
The DNA here is from genome assembly GCA_035645495.1 of Brevibacillus sp. Taxonomy (GTDB): domain Bacteria; phylum Bacillota; class Bacilli; order Brevibacillales; family Brevibacillaceae; genus Brevibacillus. Next base: position 604 of record DASQMM010000630.1, read on the forward strand.
TGCGCCTGGCCTTCTTTCAGAGGAAGGCTGGCCGGTCTGCCCATCTCGACTTTTCCTTGAATATCCAGAAAAGCAGGCAGTGAATCAGAGGCTCCATAAGTATCCCGGGCCCGCACCGCATACCCATCCACGGTCGAACGGGCAAAATGCGGAACCTGTTCTGTCGATCGGATGTCCTCCGCCAGGACCATGCCGAGTGCTTGACCTAGTGGCAGCGTAACGGGCTGGCGGACCGGACCATAATGCTTGTGTATGATTTCCAATGTCTCAGTCACTGTTTTTACTTGAAAAAATTTCATAGCCTTTCCCCTTTTCCGGTAAGCATTTCGTCTTTCGCATCTACGCTGACTTTTTCATGGATTTGATAGTATAATGGAAAGAAAAAGGAGATTTTTCCAGATGAAAGTAAAAGTATTTGCCAACTTTCGAGAAATCTGTCAGGGAAACTCCGTAGAAGTCCCGCTGGATAACGGGGACCGCGTCATCGACATCATGGAGACCTTGATCCAGATGTATCCTGCTCTGGAAGACGAGGTCTTCACAGCGGAGCGAACGTTCAAACCATTTGTACATGTCTTTCTCAACGGACAAAATATCATTCATGCCCAAGGCCTGCAGACGCGCGTCAAAGAGGACGATCAGTTTGCGCTGTTCCCGCCGGTCGCAGGGGGCTGAGCATGCATGAGCAAACGCTGGAGTTGCGCGGGATTCGCATCTCCCACCTGCTGACCTATCTGGTCGAATGCGGTGGCGAGATCAAGGGACAAGCCGCTGATGAACCGGGGCGTGAGGATCTGCCCCTTGTCGTCTGCGGCAACCAGTGGGAAGCGGAATTGATGCGGGAGGAGACGGTCACGATTACCTCCCGCTTCCACGTCAATGCCGTCTTCATCCGCTTCACTTCGGAGCGGGAAGACGTCTTGACCCAACTGTTGCAGCGCTTTCGAATCAAGGTCATCCGCGTAGGAGGGTAAGGAAAAAGGTGGAGTTTGGCTTCCACCTTTTTCCTTTTCTTATGAAACGATATTCAATTCCTTCAGCTTGCTTTCCGGCACGACTCCATCCACCCAGCCGCGCACTTGGTAATACTCATCCAGCATGACATCCATCCGACTTAGATGGCCCGCGCTGTTGCCTGTGGCGGGCTCTTCGGTAAAGCGTTTGGGCAAGTGATCGTCCTCGCGCTTGTTGAATCCTGCCAAATTGTTGTAGTGACGCTCCAGATTGTAGATTCTCTCGCCGATTTTCATGACGTCGTCTGCTGTCACCGGCACACCTGTCATCGCAGCGTACTGCTCCGCGTAGTTCTCTGCATTTTCCGAGAAGGAGGAGAATTTGCAAATGTTCATGGAATCGGAGAAGGCCAATAGATCCTGGAAGATCATCAGCAGCTCGCCTTTTCCTTCGGGCTTGAGGCGGTCTGTCGGCATCGGGATACCCGCGATTTCACTCGCTACGGTGTAGCCGCGCAGGTGGCAGGCTCCGCGATTGCTCGTCGCATAGCCGAGACCAATCCCCTGAATGCCGCGCGGATCGTAAGCGGGGATCGCCTGACCTTTGACGCACATCGCCAGATTCTCGTCGCCAAAATACTTGGCAGCGCGTGCGGTCCCTTCTGCGAGAACGTCGCCGATTCCTTTGCGGAACACCATCATTTCCGTCAGCTCGATCATTCGGTCGGCGTCGCCCCAATCGATTTTTTCCTCTGTCAGGCCCCGCTCATAAGCCTCCATCATACAGGAAAGCGTATTACCCAGCTCAATCGTATCCATACCGTGCTCATTGCACAGATTGATCAGGTAGGAGATCGGCGCTGCATCACTGACACCGCAGTTGGCCCCCAGCGCCCAGCCCGACTCGTACTCGAAGCTTTCCACCCTTGTCTTGTACTTGCCTTCCTTGACCTCTACTTCTTTTTTGCAAGCGACCGGACAGGCGTGACAGGTGTTGTCTGCGACCAGCAAGGTAGCGTTTACCGTCTCTCCGCTATGCCCTTCCGCTCCTTCAAAATGGGTATACTTGGAGTTCATCGTCGGAAGCGCGCCGACTTCATTGATGATGTTGGTCAAGACGTTCGTCCCGTAGACAGAGAGGCCACCTTTCTTCGGCGCGGTCAAGCCGCCCTCCATGATCGCCTTGAGCGCCTTTTGATTCGCCTTCTTGTATTCTTCGTCCTGGGCGGGCTGAGGCATATTGCCTTTTTGCGCCGCCTTGATCACGATGGCTTTCAGTTTTTTGTAGCCTGCTACCGCACCCGTTCCGCCGCGTCCTGCTGCCCGATCGTGCTCGTTCATGAAGCCTGCATAGCGAACCAGGTTTTCTCCCGCTTGTCCGATGCAGATCACACTCAGGTCTTCCTTTCCATAGCGGTCTTGCATGGCCTTGACTGTCCCGCGTGTCCCCATTCCCCACAGATCACTGGCATCGCGCAGCTCTCCCTGGCCGTTCTCAATATAGAGGTAGACCGGCTTGTCACTGGCACCCTTGAAAATGACGTTGTCGATACCAGACCACTTCAGCCGGGCTGCAGACCATCCGCCCATGTGCGAATCCGTCACAGTTCCTGTCAATGGCGATTTGGTCACCATACAGAGCCGTCCGCTCATTGAGGATCTGGAACCCGTAACGGGGCCAGTCATGAGGCAGAGGATGTTATCTTCGGAAAACGGTTCAACTTGCGGTCCGTTGTCGTAGACGTACTTCACTCCCAAACCCCGGCCGCCGATAAACTTGCGCGCCAACTCCTCATTGATTTCCCGATAGTCCACGACACCTGCAGAGAGGTCAACCAGCATTTCACGGTTCTTGAAGCCACCTAGTTTCACGGCACGATTCCTCCTGTTCTTCATTCGTATTGAAAACGCAAATATTGTTTACCTAGTTCGACTTGAGATTGGGTTTTCCTTCCTATATATCGCGAAAAAAGCCGAATATGCCTAATTTTTCGATTATTTTGTTGCTTCTTTACAATTGGTAAAGTATGTTAAAGATAGGCTCAAATCATGTAAAACAAACAAAAACAAACTAGACCAAATTAAACCAAATAAAAGAAAGCTTCTGCTCGGAAGGATGTGGTACTTTGGAAGATGCCTACTTGACCCCGGATGAGGTAGCCGTCGAATTGAAGCTGACACGCTATACGGTCTACGAAATGATCAAGCGCAAAGAATTGCCCGCAGCAAAAATCGGACGAACCCTGCGCATCCTGCGAAGCGACCTGGATGTGTTCATGCAACGCAACAAGTCGCGAGAGGAACACCCTCCCTATCCCCCGGGACATGCCCCTCAGACCGAAGCCACCTGGGAAATTCTCTTCGCGGGCAGCCACGACCTGACCATCGACCTCTTGACGCGCATGCTCTCACGGCGCGGAACTACGCTGCTCCCCGCCTTTTCCGGCAGTCTGGACGGACTGATCGAGCTGTACAAAGGACGTGTCGAAATGGCGGGATGCCATCTGCTGGACACAGCCACGGGTGAGTACAACTTACCGCATGTGCGCTGTCTTTTGCCGCATGATGAGATAAGGGTCGTCAATCTCGTCAGCCGCTGGCAAGGATTCATGGTCCCGAAAGGAAATCCACGTATGATCACCAGTTGGGAGGAGTTTTTAAGCGGGCGTCACCGCATTGTCAACCGACAGCGAGGCTCGGGGACGCGCTTGCTTTTGGACTACAAGCTGCGGCAGATGGGCCGATCATCCCAAAGCCTACCCGGCTACGATCTGGAGATGACCACCCACTATGCGACTGCCTCTCATGTCCTGCAAGGAAAAGCAGATGTCTCCCTCGGGATCGAAAGCGTCGCCAGGGGGCTGGGACTGGATTTCTTTCCGATTCAGGAAGAACGGTACGATCTGGTGATTCCCGCACGTCTTTGGGAACAGGACCGCTTTCAACAACTGCTGGCCGTGCTGCGAGACCCGGCCTTCAAACAGGCTGTAGTCGCCCAAGGGGGATACAATGTTTCCCTGACCGGAAAAGAGATTCCCCTGTAGATGATTGCATGTTTGCTATCCTATTCACGGGAGATGAGAAGAATGAACACCATCCAATCTATGATCGCTCTCTTTTGTTTGGCGCTCCTCCTCTTGCTTGCTGCCTGTTCCTCTTCGCAGCCTGCCGCCGCACCCGAACAGAGCAATCCACCTGCTGCAGCACCTGCGCCGACGCCTTCCGCAAGCGAAAAGAAAGAGATTATTCTCGCAACCACTACCAGCACGCAGGATTCCGGTCTGTTGGACGCACTGCTGCCTGTATTTGAGCAGCAATCCGGCATCACCGTAAAAGTAATCGCGGTCGGCACCGGACAAGCCATCAAATTGGGCGAGGAAGGAAATGCCGATGTCCTTTTGGTCCACTCTCGCAAAGCTGAAGATGAATTCGTCGAGAAAGGTTTCGGCATCAACGCCTACGATGTGATGTACAACCAGTTCTACATCGTCGGGCCAGCCGAAGACCCTGCCGGGATAAAAGGCGTTCAGAGCGCCAAAGAAGCCATGGTCAAAATCGCCGAGAAGCAATCCCCGTTTGTCTCGCGCGGCGATGATTCCGGTACTGACAAGAAGGAAAAAAGCATCTGGAAAGAAGCTGCCATCACACCGGGGGGCAGCTGGTATATCTCCTCCGGCCAAGGCATGGGAGAAACCCTGCAGATGGCAGATGAGATGCGGGCCTACACCTTGACCGACGAAGCCACCTTTCTCTCCCGCAAGCTGAATTTGGAGGTGTTGGTGCAAGGTGACAAGTCGTTGTTGAACCCATATGGCATCATTCAGGTCAAGTCTTCCGCGAAACCGGAGGAAGGCATGCAGTTGATCCGCTTCTTCACGGAGGAGCAGGGACAAAAGCTGATCGGCGAGTTCGGCAAGGAAACCTATGGCAAAGGACTGTTCGTTCCTGATGCCAAGCAGCGTTAGGAGTATCCCGTTATGATGACCCATGATGTCTTGGAGGTCATTTGGCTCTCCCT
>DASQMM010000631.1:0-3243 GCA_035645495.1 Brevibacillus sp.
ACTTAATTTATATAGTAGAATTTAAAATAATTTTTTTCTTTCGTAAAATGAAAAGAACATATAATTTTTCGATTGCAAAGGGGTTGAATTTTTTGATTGATCGCGACTGGCAAATCCTTCATATTCTTTTTGAGGAAAAAAATATAACCAAAACGGCCGACAAGTTACGCATGTCGCAACCGGCCCTGACCTATCGCATTCAGCAATTGGAGCAAGAGTTTGGGATCAAAATTGTCCATCGCGGGAGAAGGGGCGTTACCTTCACCCCCCAAGGGGAGCATCTGGTGAAATATGCGCAAGAGATGATGTTGCAGCTGCGCAGAACAAAGGAACACCTGCAAAATATGGACAGCAAGGTGCAGGGGACGCTGCGGCTCGGTGTTTCCAGCATTTTTGCCCGCTATAAGCTTCCCGCCATCCTTAAAAATTTTCATAATCTGTATCCCGATGTGGAATATAACGTGACATCCGGGTGGAGTGAAGAAGTAATCAACTCCGTTTATAAACAAAAGGTACACATCGGCATCATTCGCGGAGATTACAACTCGCCATTCCAGCGAAAATTGATTATGGAAGAAGGCCTATGCATTGTATCCAAGGAAGAGATCGACATTGAGGAATTGCCAAAAAAGCCGCGCATTTACTACAACACCGACACTTCGTTGAAAAAATTGATCGACGATTGGTGGCAAGAACGCTACTCTGAGCCTGCCTCGATCAATATGGAAGTAGACAAAATGGAAACCTGTAAAGAGATGGTGCTGAATGGCTTGGGCTATGCCATACTGCCAAGCATTTTGCTCGATGAAAACGAAGACCTGTACGTCACTCGTTGCACAACGAGCGACGGTCTGCCGATCATCCGCCGCACATGGATGATTTTTCGAAACGAGTCTTTGGAAATTTCTCTTATCCAAGCTTTTGTCAATTTTTTGGAAAGCTCCTATCAGAACAAATAATAAGCATGCTAGCAAAAAACAACGGTTCCCAGTCTCTTTCGACCAGGAACCGCTATCATGTCATACACGATCTCTACCTGCCAAATAGGCACGAATGATTTGTTCTGCCTTTTTTTCCAGCAATTCCGCTGCCCGTTCCATCGATTCTTCCACGCTCATCGGGCCACTCGTTATACTGTGGATGCTCGTGATCCCGCACTCATGCAGAAAATCAAGTCCTTCCCCGACCGAACCAGCCAGAGCGATGACGGGGACCTGCTGTTTTTTGGCCTCCTGCGCGACGCCCATCGGAGCCTTGCCAGACGCGGTTTGCCCGTCTATTTTTCCCTCTCCGGTAAAAAGAAGGTCTGCTCCCTGAAGATGGGAAGCGAGTCTTGTATACGTGATCACGATGTCGATGCCTCGCTTCACCGTGCAAGGAAAGAACGCGCGAAAAGCTCCGCCCATCCCGCCAGCAGCACCTGCTCCCGCCAAATTGTGCAGACGTATGCCGGTATTGTCGGCTACCAGCCCGGCCCAGTGCGACATGCCTTGCTCCAGTGACTCTACCATCTCAGGTGTCGCCCCTTTTTGGGGTCCAAAAATATGGGTGGCTCCCGTCGGGCCTATGAGTGGATTCTGCACGTCCGATGCGATCACGAAGGTGGATTCCCTGATACGGGGATCGAGGCTGTCTGCAGCCCATTTCGCGATCTCCCCCAACATCCCGCCTCCAATGCCCGCCTCGAACCGTTGCCCAGAGCGATCGTACAGACGCATGCCGAGCGCTTGCAGCATCCCGACACCGCCGTCATTCGTCGCGCTGCCGCCAAGCCCGATGATAAATCGGCGAAAGCCATCGTCCAGCGCCTGCCGGATCAGCTCTCCCGTCCCGTAGCTCGTGCTGTACAGCGGATTCCTTTGACTCTCCGGCACCAGCACCAGCCCCGATGCGCTCGCCATTTCAATCACACAAGTAGCTGCACCGCCGCCCAGTACACCATAAGCCGCTTGTACCGGAGTGCGCATCGGGCCTGCGACCTGGACTTCTACCAGGTGTCCATTGGTAGCCGCGACCAAGGCCTCCATCGTCCCCTCCCCGCCATCAGCGATTGGCACCAGGACCGTCTCAGCGCTAGGCAAAGCCTTTTTTACGCCTGCCTCGATGGATTGAGCAGCCTGAAGAGCCGTCGCACTGCCCTTGAACGAATCAGGCGCGATGACGATCTTCATCGTGCATTGCCTTCCTCGAGCGCAGCCTCCACTGCCGCTCGGGCATGAAGCAGAGCAGTATCAAACACCGGAACCCTGCAATCCTCCTGTGAAATCAGCAAGCCAATCTCGGTACAGCCGAGAATGATCGCCTGCGCTCCCGCTTCGATCAATCGTTCGATGATCTCGATATAGCGTCGCTTCGATGCTTCCCGTACTTCCCCGACACATAGTTCATTGTAGATGATCTCGTGTACAACCTGTCTGTCTTCCTCATTTGGCACCCGTACATCCAGCCCGTGCATATCCCTCATTCTGCCCGCGTAAAAATCCTGCTCCATGGTAAAGCGCGTAGCAAGCAAGCCGACTCGTTGCAGCCCTCTTGTTCGGATCGCCACTGCTGTCGCATCGCCGATATGTAAGAAAGGCAAAGAGGTAGCATTCTCGATATACGAAGAAAGCTTATGCATGGTATTGGTGCATAACACGATCAAGTCCGCCCCGGCCGCTTCCAGACTGCAGGCCGCCTGGGCCATCCGCTCTCCCGCTTCTTCCCATCTGCCTTCTTTTTGCAAGACTTCAATCTCCGCAAAGTCGACGGAAAGTAGAATGCACTTCGCCGAGTGAAGCCCACCCAATCTCTCCCTAACCTCGCGATTGATGAACTGGTAATACAACTGCGAGGATTCCCAACTCATGCCGCCGATCATACCGATTGTTTTCATTTCTTCTCCTCCCGACTATTTACCTGCACTGGACGAAAACGTGTTGTCTCTTGCGGAAAAACGAATACTAGCTTTCTTTTTGATTCGGCCCCAGATGCAGGGTTCCCTTGTGAGAATTTTTTACCAGCTCATGAAATGCTGCTTCTGGCCCAGCACGTGTAAACTCCTCCTGCTTCCCACTTATTTTTTCCTGTATTATCCAGTAGAATGAAACAAGATGACAACCACGATTCGATTTGCCTAGACCATCCTGGTACAAACATTTGCTCAGATCAGAAAAGAGGGGAAATCATGAGAAAAAAGGTTGTTCTGGCGGGCGGCTCCGGGTTCTTGGGAAATGCTTTGGCATCCGCACTCATCCAGAGAGG
>DASQMM010000632.1:0-14804 GCA_035645495.1 Brevibacillus sp.
TGAAGCCCCCTCCAAGATGAGACTTCCCACAGCGCAAGCTGGTAAGACCCCTCATAGACGATGAGGTTGATAGGTTCGGTGTGGAAGCGTGGCAACACGTGGAGCTGACGAATACTAATCGGTCGAGGACTTATCCACACATCCATAAGCATTCATGCAGATTCAGTTTTGAAGGAATAACGGATAGCCTTCTTGTTCGTCAATCGGACAGGAAGGCTTTTTTGTCGTTCAAGAATGGAAAAGAAGTGAAGGAATCTGCTGGACGATCAGCGAGGGAAAGATGGACATGTGATGGGCAAGAAAACGTTCGATTACGTAACGTTCCGCCATACTGTGAGACATGGTCATTTCTCCCCACCACTCCGTTTCATAGCGACAAAGCATTCCCAGAAGAAAGAGCAGCAGATAATGGTTGGCCCATTGTGGAAGAGGGAGAAATTCAGTCGAGCCGTTCCAAAAGAAGAGCTTGTGGTCCCGATGATAAAATAACGGGTGTTGTTCCAATTGAGAAAGGGCAAACTGAGGGAGGATCAATTGCTTACCGGGACCAGTTTTCTGCTCGGTCAATTCAAATGAGATCGCAGCAGGTGAGAAACGGCGAACATACTGAATGAATGTATCACTCGAATAAGCCAAGGGACCCTCTGCTGTTTCCGGGAAAGTGATGTGGTAACAGGGAATCGCAGCTAAGGAGGCTCCCTTCCCTGGTGTAACAGAAGAGAGTTCAAGCGGAACCCAGTAAGGATGCTGATCTGTAAAATGAGCATAGATGTCGCTCATCTCGGCTAGCGAGACAAACAAATCATGGACGAGGTAACGATCACGAAGAGGCGTCAAGTGAAAGCGTTGAGCGAGATGGGAGAAGAAGCCTTCCTTTTGCGGCCGAACTTCGTCTTCGGTCAACACATAAGGGCTGCGCTTCACCTTTCTGGTCGTAACTCCATGCTGAAGTACCCGGCTGTTTTGAGGATACGCTGGATCACGAGTGATCAACATGCCTTTCAACATGCAGGTACAACCGTAAAAGAGGAGCAAGGGCTGTATCGATAAGTCGGCATTTGCAGCTGTACGATAAAGCAGTCGTGCTTGCCTCCATAGGTAAAGGAAACGAGTACTTTGTTGAAAAGCAAGCCGGTCGGGATTTTCCCGTTCTTCGTTTTGATAACAACGAGCCAGGTATTTCCGAGCAGTTGGTTCCGTTTCAAAAAAGCGCAGCATATCCCAAGCAGAATTCATATACGATCACCTATAATTTTCGTTTTATGTGGTGTAAACTCAGTTATTTTTTTGATTTATCTGTATAATTCCGTTCATAACCGAACGATTTGTTGATTTCTTGACAGTAAATTATGCCATTTGATAAACTGTCTTAAACTATTCGCCGAGAGGAGTTTTCAGCAGTGCGGGAAGATAAATTTGTCAAAGAGGGTTTAACATTTGACGACGTGTTGCTCATTCCAGCAAAGTCCGAGGTATTGCCTCGTGACGTAGATTTGCGTACAAAACTAAGCGATACCGTCACATTAAACATTCCCCTCATCAGCGCGGGTATGGACACGGTTACTGAATCTGCTATGGCGATTGCAATGGCACGCCAGGGCGGTATCGGGATTATCCATAAAAACATGACGATCGAGCAGCAAGCGAGTGAAGTGGATCGTGTCAAACGCTCGGAAAGCGGCGTAATTACCAATCCATTTTCCTTGTCACAGCATCATACCGTAGCCGATGCCGATGCGTTGATGGGCAAATTCCGCATTTCCGGAGTCCCAATTGTCGACGAGGGGAACCACCTGATCGGAATTTTGACGAACCGCGACATGCGTTTTGTCCATGATTTCTCTACCCCGATCAAAGACGTCATGACCAAGGAAAACCTGGTTACCGCTCCCGTAGGAACAACCTTGCAGCAGGCAGAAGCCATTTTGCAAAAACATAAAATCGAAAAACTCCCGTTGGTGGATGAACAAAACATCCTGCAGGGCCTGATTACCATTAAAGATATTGAGAAAAACATCCAGTATCCAAATGCGGCAAAAGATCTGCAAGGCCGTTTGCTGTGCGGAGCAGCGGTAGGTGTAACTGCGGACACCTTCGATCGTGCTGCTGCATTGGTAAAGGCAGGTGTGGATGTACTGGTTATAGACACTGCCCACGGTCACTCCAAAGGCGTGATCGATACGGTAAAAGAGATTCGCAAGCAGTATCCGCAATTGACCATTGTGGCAGGAAATGTCGCGACCGGACAAGCTACCCGTGAACTGATCGAAGCGGGTGCCTCTGTGGTTAAAGTAGGGATCGGCCCTGGTTCGATTTGTACCACGCGTGTAGTAGCAGGTATTGGAGTGCCGCAAATTACGGCGATCTACGACTGTGCCCAAGAAGCACGCAAGTACAACATTCCAATTATTGCCGACGGCGGCATTAAATACTCAGGTGATTTGCCAAAAGCTATAGCAGCAGGCTCATCGGCGATTATGATCGGCAGCTTGTTTGCGGGTACGGAAGAAAGCCCGGGAGAATTTGAAATCTATCAAGGGCGCCGGTTCAAGGTATACCGTGGAATGGGCTCGATCGGCGCGATGAAGGCAGGCAGCAAGGATCGATATTTCCAAGAGAACGAGCAAAAGCTTGTACCGGAAGGCATTGAAGGGCGTGTTCCATACAAAGGACCTTTGGCAGAGGTAACGTATCAGCTGATCGGGGGCTTGCGCGCCGGTATGGGATATTGCGGAACCAAAACGATCCAGGAGTTGATTGAGAATGGCCAATTCATCCGAATCACGGGAGCTGGCCTGCGCGAAAGCCACCCGCATGATGTTCAAATTACCAAAGAGGCTCCTAACTATTCCATTTCCTAGAAAACAGTTCTTTTGACCTACTCCCCCTTTTCTTGAAGAGAAGGGGGTTTTTACTAGCTTCAATCACGCATGCTTCCTATGGTACACTTACAATTGTGCGTATGATCAGCAATGCCAACCAATTCACCAAAGACAAAATCGACAGAAGTGGGAGAGTGAGAAATGGCAATGAAACGAAAAACATGGACAAGACGGTTAATGAGTCTATACCTTTCTGTCGCTGTATTTGTTACAGCTATGACGGGAATGGCAACACAGGCACAGGCGGCCCCTGCAAATCTGGATTTGGCCGCTAAGTCAGCAATTCTTGTCGAGGCCTCCACGGGAAGAGTGCTTTACAGCAATAACCCGGATCAGCCACTTCCTCCGGCCAGCATGAGCAAAATCATGTCGGAGTACTTGATTCAAGAGGCAGTCAAGCAAAAGAAGATCAGCTGGGATGATGTCGTGCCTGTCAGTGAATATGCGTTCTATGTGGCAAAAATCTCGGATGCTTCTGGCGTCTACCTGAACGCAGGAGAATCTTTTACAGTTAAACAATTGTATGAAGCGATGGCAATCGTTTCTGCAAACGATGCAACGGTCCTGCTTGCCGAAAAAGTCGCGGGCAGCGAGTCTAATTTTGTACAGATGATGAACAAGAAAGCAGTAGAGCTGGGAATGACCAACACCTCCTTTGTTACTTCCACTGGTTTGCCTGCAAATGAACTTGGTCCATACTCGGTGGATACCGATCAGACCGAAAACCTGATGTCTGCTCGTGACTCGGCAATCCTCGCCCGTGCGTTGATCCGCGATTTTCCAGATGCCTTGGAAGTATCGAAAGTTCCTCGCTTTACATTCCGTGCAGGCTCCCCGCAGGAATTGAAAAAAGCCAACTACAACTGGATGCTTCCCGGACTGAACAGCTTCTATGAAGGTGTAGACGGATTGAAAACCGGTTATACAGACGCAGCAAAATACTGCTTTACAGGAACAGCCGAGCGCGATGGCATGCGATTGATCAGTGTCGTGATGGGGACAGAAAGCAATACCAAGCGCTTTGTGGAAACCAAAAAGATGTTTGATTACGGGTTTAGCAACTTTAAGTTAACAAAACAGATGGACAAGGGTGCATCGATTGCCGGTTTTGAATCCGCTCCGCTTACAAATGGCGTCGAACTGACAGTTCCTGTCGTGACAGGCAGCGAGGTAAAAATGCTGACCAAAATCGGGGCCGAAACGAAATTTACCCCGACGGTCACCTTCCAACAGCTGGCAGCACCGATCGCGAAGGATCAGGTAGTCGGAAAACTGGTCTTGAAGGAAGAAGGCGTGCAAGAATCAGATTACCTCCAAAAAGAGGACATGCAAAAAGCTTCTTTCGACGTAGTAGCCGCACAGGAAGTAGAGGAGGCGAGCTGGATTCGTCTGTTTTTCCGCAGCATCATTCAATTCTTCAGCGGATTGTTTAGCAGCGGAAAATAAAGAAAGTGTTGTTTCCCTCTGCGCTTTGGTTTACAATGAGCGTAACTTCAACCATAACACCACATAACAGTTATGGTTCCAATTTCACCACGTAGGGGGAAATAACATGGCACAAGTAGGAACGGACCGCGTAAAACGAGGAATGGCTGAAATGCAAAAAGGCGGCGTCATCATGGACGTCGTGAATGCGGAGCAGGCAAAAATTGCGGAAGCGGCTGGTGCTGTTGCCGTAATGGCTTTGGAGCGTGTGCCTTCTGACATTCGTGCAGCAGGCGGAGTAGCGCGTATGGCTGATCTTAGCATTGTCGAGGAAGTTTTGAAGGCAGTCTCGATTCCTGTAATGGCAAAAGCACGCATTGGTCATTTCGTGGAAGCGCGTGTGCTGGAGTCGATGGGTGTAGACTATCTCGATGAGAGTGAAGTGTTGACTCCGGCTGACGACTTGTACCATATCAATAAAAAAGAATTTACTGTACCGTTTGTATGTGGTGCGCGTGATCTGGGCGAAGCGCTGCGTCGAATCGGCGAAGGGGCTTCGATGATTCGTACCAAGGGAGAGCCAGGTACAGGTAATATCGTGGAAGCCGTTCGCCATATGCGTACCATGATGGCGCAAATTCGCAAAGTACAGGCGATGTCCTATGATGAGCTGATGGCGGAAGCCAAGAATCTGGGTGCGCCTTATGAACTGCTGGAGTACGTGCACAAAAACGGCAAACTTCCGGTCGTGAACTTTGCGGCTGGCGGAATTGCTACTCCTGCAGACGCAGCCTTGATGATGCAGCTCGGGTCTGAAGGTGTATTCGTAGGATCCGGTATCTTCAAGTCCGACAATCCGGAAAAATTCGCTCGTGCCATCGTAGAAGCTACTACTCACTACACCGATTACGAACTGATCGCTCGTGTATCCAAAGGCTTGGGTACCCCCATGCAGGGAATTGAGATCTCCAAAATCCGTGAAGTAGATCGCATGCAAGATCGCGGCTGGTAAGGTGATCATGATGAAAATTGGAGTTCTTGCTCTGCAGGGTGCAGTCATCGAACATCTGCGCATGTTGGAAGAGGTAGGTGCAACAGCGGTCTCCGTTAAAAGAGTAGAGGACTTGCTCGATCTGGACGGCCTGATCATTCCCGGCGGTGAGAGTACGACAATCAGCAAGCTGATGCACAAGTACGGGTTGATGGACGCGGTTCGAAAGTTCGGCGAAGCGGGCAAGCCAATCTTCGGCACATGTGCTGGCGCGATTCTGTTGGCCAAGGAAATCGAAGGACAATCGGACGCGCATCTCGGCTTGATGGATATAAAGGTAGCGCGAAATGCATTTGGCCGACAAAAGGACAGCTTTGAGGTCAACCTGCCGGTAGTGGGAGTCGCTGCTGACTATCCGGCCGTTTTTATCCGAGCCCCTTATCTCAAGTATGTAGGGGAAACCGGTCAGGTATTGGCCAAACACGAGGATAAAATCGTCGTCGCACGCGATAAACATTATCTGGCTGCTGCCTTTCATCCGGAGTTGACGGAAGATACGCGTTTACACAAGTATTTCTTCGATATGGTGAAGGAAGTAAAAAAGGCGTAAATACCAAAGACAGGAACAGAGCCGCTCTTTACACAGGTATAGAACCTGTAGTACAGTTAACAATAGAAGTTAGATGTTGTAAACTGTACGAACACGTTGATGAGAACTAGTACTTCAACAAGGTCTGGCCTAGAGAGTCGGTGGTTGGTGCAAACCGATCCAGCTTGTGAAGGAATCCATCTCGGAGTGGCAAGGTATAACTTGTCCGGACCCCGTCCCGTTATGACGGAAGAGTGGACAGATAGCTGTGATTCAGGAGCTTCTGTCAACGAGGGTGGCAACGCGGGTAACCAGCACTCGTCCCTTATCAGGGGACGGGTGTTTTTTGTTTTTTTATTCGATGTCGATGTGGAGGGATTCGTAATGTTGGACGTAAAAGTACTGCGACAAGACCTGGAGGAAGTAAAGCGCCGTTTGTCCGCTCGCAATGAGGACATCTCTGCTTTGGATCAGTTCGCAGAAGTGGACGAGAAGCGCCGCCATGTGATTCAGGAAGCAGAAACCTTGAAAAATAAACGCAACACCGTCTCCGAGCAGGTTGCTGTCATGAAGCGCAACAAGGAGAATGCAGACAGCCTGATCGCAGAGATGAAAGAAGTAAATGAGCGCATCAAAGTGCTGGATGAAGAACTGCGTCAGCTCGATGAGCAGCAGGAACTGATTTTGCTGAGCCTTCCTAACCTGCCGCATGAAAGCACACCGGTAGGTACGTCCGAGGATGACAACGTAGTGGCATGGACCTGGGGAGAGCCCCGCAATTTTGGCTTTGAGACGAAGGCACACTGGGATTTGGCTACTCAAGCAGGCATTCTCGACTTCGAGACAGCAGCCAAGGTAACAGGCAGCCGCTTTGTCTTTTACAAAGGCTTGGGAGCGCGCTTGGAGCGTGCGCTGATCAGCTTCATGCTCGATTTGCATACCACCGAACACGGATACGAAGAAATCCTGCCACCGTTTATCGTCAACCGCGCCAGCATGACAGGGACCGGGCAATTGCCGAAGTTTGAGGAGGATGCGTTCAAACTCGATGGACCTGATTACTTCCTGATTCCGACAGCAGAGGTGCCTGTCACTAACATGCATCGTGACGAGATCCTCGACGGGGCTGAATTGCCGCTCTACTATGCGGCATACAGTGCTTGTTTCCGCTCGGAAGCGGGATCTGCAGGACGCGACACCCGCGGCCTGATCCGCCAGCACCAATTTAACAAAGTGGAAATGGTGAAGTTCGTCAAACCGGAGGATTCCTATGAAGAATTGGAAAAGCTGGTGAAGGATGCAGAGCGCGTGCTGCAATTGCTGGGCCTGCCATATCGTGTACTGAGCATGTGCACGGGTGATCTGGGCTTTACTGCCGCCAAGAAGTACGATCTGGAAGTGTGGATTCCAAGCAACAACACATATCGGGAGATCTCTTCTTGCTCCAACTTTGAAGCGTTTCAGGCTCGCCGCGCCAATATTCGCTTCCGTCGCGACACGAAGAGCAAACCGGAATTTGTGCATACCCTGAACGGCTCTGGCTTGGCGATTGGGCGCACTGTAGCAGCAATTCTGGAGAACTACCAGGAGGCAGACGGTTCAGTCACCATCCCGGAAGTATTGCGTCCGTATATGGGCGGCATTGAAAAAATTGCACCAAAGGCATAGTTGCCTACAGATAATCAAATCAACAGCTCTGATCCGGTATGGACAGGGCTGTTTTTCTTTGTGTACTAATACAGATTATTTTTTGGAAATTGTTGTTGCACAGTTTTGGATTGTTGTTATATAATAACTGCAAATGTTAAGAATATTGTTTTAATACAGTGATGGGAGGATAGGAGACATGAATTGCTACAGGTGTGAAGGGAATGGCGAACAGAATTGCCCGTGTTGCGGAGGGATCGGTCAAGATGGGAACGGTACGGCATGCCATCACTGCAAGGGAGATGGTCATGTTTGCTGCAGCCATTGCAGCGGAAGCGGGAACATCGAGTAGGACCATTTTTTTTGCAGTATCTGTACTATAATAATTTACATTTAAATGATCTGTACCATAATAACAAAATTTCCAAAAGGGGGAGCTTTGCTTGAGTATGATTCCTACCAATCCATATCCAATCGTCATTGACGCGGAAATGCTGCCGGGTTATGAAGAGATTCTTACCCCTGAAGCACTCCAGTTCATTGGCAAAATGGAGCAACGTTTTGGAGATCGGCGATTGGAGCTGCTGGCCAAACGCGAGGAGCGGCAGGCGCAGATCGACGAGGGAATATTGCCTGATTTTCTTCCACAGACCGCTGCCATCCGCGAAGGAGACTGGACAGTTGCTCCTTTGCCTGCTGACCTGCTGGATCGCAGAGTGGAGATCACGGGTCCTGCCGGTGACCGGAAAATGGTGATTAATGCCTTGAACTCCGGGGCGCGGCTTTTCATGGCAGACTTTGAAGACGCCAATTCTCCGACATGGATCAATACGATTCAGGGACAGGTCAACATGAAGGATGCGGTGCGGCGTACGATTTCGTTTACCAGCCCGGAAAAGAAGCAGTACACATTGAATGAAAAAACGGCGGTCCTGAAGGTGCGCCCGCGCGGCTTGCACATGGAGGAAAAGCACATTTTGCTGGACGGGAAACCGGTATCCGCCAGTTTCGTCGATTTTGGTCTGTACTTCTATCACAACGTCCAGCCTTTGCTGGCACAAGGGACGGCTCCTTACTTTTACCTGCCAAAGCTGGAAAGCCATCTGGAGGCGCGGCTGTGGAATGACGTCTTTGTGTTTGCGCAAGAGCAATTGAACATCCCTCAAGGAACGATTCGAGCGACGGTGTTAATCGAGACGATTATGGCTGCTTTTGAAATGGATGAGATTCTGTATGAACTGCGGGAACACAGCTCAGGACTCAATTGCGGCAGATGGGACTACATTTTTAGTTACATTAAAAAGTTAAGAAACCAGCCTGCTGTCATTTTGCCCGACCGTTCGCAGGTGACGATGACGGTTCCTTTCATGAAGGCATACACCACCTTGGCAGTAAAGACGTGTCACAAACGGATGGCGCCATGCATCGGCGGCATGGCAGCGCAGATCCCGGTCAAGAACGACCCGGTCAAAAATGAGGAAGCGTTGGCGAAGGTGCGCGCGGATAAGGAGCGGGAAGCGTACGACGGACATGATGGCACATGGGTAGCTCATCCGGGATTGGTCAAGGTGGCGATGGAAGTGTTCGATCGCCTGATGCGGGAACCCAATCAGATCTGGTACAAACGCGAAGACGTGCAGGTGTCCGCTGAGGATCTGCTGGCGGTGCCATCCGGCGAGATCACCGAAGAAGGAGTGCGCACCAACATCAGCGTCGGCATCCAGTATATCGAAGCTTGGTTGCGCGGTGCGGGTGCGGTTCCGATCCGCAATCTGATGGAAGACGCGGCGACGGCGGAAATTTCCCGTGCGCAGGTGTGGCAATGGATTCGCCATCCCAAAGGCGTATTGCCTGACGGACGCAAGATCACGATCGGATTAGTAAGACAGTGGACCAGCGAGGAAATGCATCTCATGAAGCAGGAGCTGGGAGAGGAGCGGTATCAGCAAGGCATGTTCCAGGTGGCAGGAGAGCTGTTCCTGAAGCTGGTGACGGAGGATACATTTGAAGATTTCTTAACCATACCGGGCTATCGCTATTTAGCTTAAACCAATAAAACGAGTGGGGGAAACGTACATGAGTAAAACAAACAAGCAGGAAGCGATCCAACAACTGGAGCAAATCTGGCAGGGAGAGCGGTTCAAGGGGATTACGCGCCCCTATAAAGCGGAGGATGTCATTCGGCTTCGTGGAAGCGTGCAGGTAGAGCACACATTGGCCCGGCTAGGTGCGGAAAGACTGTGGCATTTGCTGCATACGGAGCACCACATCAAGGCGCTCGGTGCGTTGACCGGGAATCAGGCAATCCAACAAGTGAAGGCAGGCCTGAAGGCAATCTATCTGAGCGGCTGGCAGGTAGCGGCTGATGCCAATCTGGCAGGACAGATGTACCCGGACCAGAGCTTGTACCCGGCCAACAGCGTACCGCAGGTGGTCAAACGCATCAATCAGGCATTGCAGCGCGCGGATCAGATCGATCAGTCGGAAGGCGGCACCGATACGCATTGGTTCGCGCCGATCGTGGCAGATGCGGAAGCGGGCTTTGGCGGACCGCTCAATGTATTCGAGCTGATGAAGGGCATGATCGAGGCAGGGGCAGCGGGGGTTCACTTTGAGGATCAACTGGCTTCCGAGAAAAAATGCGGGCATATGGGCGGCAAGGTTCTGATCCCGACACAAGCGGCTGTGCGCAATCTGGTCGCTGCGCGGTTTGCGGCTGACGTGATGGGTGTATCGACGATCATCGTGGCCCGTACGGACGCCAATGGCGCCTTCCTGATCACAAGCGATATCGACGATCAGGATAAACCGTTCCTCACAGGAGAACGCACACCGGAAGGCTTTTTCCGCCTGCGCGGAGGGCTGGATGCAGCGATTGCCCGCGGACTTGCCTACGCCCCTTATGCGGATCTGATCTGGTGCGAGACAGCCGAGCCCAATCTGGAGGAAGCCCGTCGCTTTGCCGAAGCGATTCATGCGCAGTTCCCAGGCAAGCTGCTGGCGTACAACTGCTCTCCGTCCTTCAACTGGAAGAAAAAGCTGGATGACGCATCCATCGCTCGCTTCCAGGAAGAACTGGGCGAGATGGGCTACAAGTTCCAATTCGTTACCTTGGCAGGCTTCCATGCGCTCAACTACGGCATGTTTGAGTTGGCACGCAACTACCGCGATCGCGGCATGGCAGCATACTCCGAGCTGCAGCAGGCAGAGTTCGCGAGTGAAGTGCATGGCTACACGGCTACGCGCCATCAGCGGGAGGTCGGTACCGGGTATTTCGATGAGATCGCACAGGTGATCGCGGGAGGAAATTCCTCGACGACAGCACTAACCGGATCGACTGAGGAAGAGCAGTTTACTCATCATTAATCGAATGAAGGGTTTTTCGAGGATCAGGGCTTGATTGCCTTGGTCCTCCATTTGCCAAACGGAGCAACTCTTTTTATAATGGAGAGTGGGAAAAGAAAACTGTGTCCCCGTAGCTCAGCAGGATAGAGCAACGGTTTCCTAAACTGTAGGTCGGAGGTTCGAATCCTCTCGGGGACGCCATTTGCGTGAAGCCTTGGTATTCCAAGGTTTTTTTATTTATTTTAGGAAACATATAAAGTAGTTTCCTTTTCTTCCTGATTTGTTCGATTCTATAGCTTGGTTAGGAATATGAAGTAGAAAGTTTTTTAAGACTTTAATTGCAGGCTATTCCTATGGTAACAAAAAGGTGACCGATAGATTATCAACTTCCAGCTATATGCTATAATAGTCATGTATAACCAGGAAGGAAGGGTAAATGTGAATAATACGACGATCATGCTTAAGAATTTATTCTTAGGGAACATAGATGGTGAAACTGAATCTTCTAGAGATGATTTTGAGCAACTTTTTTATACAAGTAATAGTAAGTATGATGAAATAATGAAAGCGGGTAAATTTATTATTTCTGGTAGAAAAGGGACAGGCAAGACCATTTTGGCAAATTATATACAAAAACGGGTTAGTTCTACAAAGGGTAACTATTGTAAGATAATTAACAAAGATGAATTTCAATTGCAAAAATTAGTTGATTTACAATATAGAGATTTAAAAGTTGAGGAATTATCCGTCTTTTGGAAGTGGATTTTTTTGCTTAAATTAGGGCAGGAGATTATTTCCAACAATAAATTATGGTGCACGAATCCCTTTTCGTCAGAAAGAAAATTAAAAAAATTTCTTGATACAAAATATCCTCAAGATATTTTTAAAGTAAGAGATTTAAGTAAAACTAATTCTCTAAAGAGTCAAGTAAAGACTGGTATATCTGGAAAGAATGGTGTATTTAATCCAAATATAGCTGGAGATATAGAAGAATTAGTTCAGCAAAATACTACCTATGTTCAAAAGGAATATTTCGAATTGCTAAACTTATTAGAAAAATTGGTTTTCAAATGTCTAAATAAAAAATGTTACTATATTATCTATGACGATTTAGATGAGATAGACAGTAAGATTGGGGACTCTAGTTATTTATATAGATTATTGATTTCTATGATGGAGACTGTAAGGAAACTAAACTTAAATTTTAGGAATATCAAACAAAACAATTCAAAAATAATAATTCTTTTACGAAGTGATATTATTGACGCTATCCATAGTAACTCGAGTAATTCTAATAAGCTAATTTCTGAAGGACGAGTTAACCTTTACTGGATTGTAAAAAATTACAAATCGCCAGTTGAGCATCCAATAATGGATATGCTTCTATATAAGATTCAGAGATCTTGTAAGGATTATGGGAATATGGATAAGGCAACTTTATATAAATTGTTATTTCCAAAGAAAATTAAAGATAAGGATGTTATTGACTATTTACTTAATCATAGTTTTGGAAGACCCAGAGATGTAATTTGGTATTTAACATTGATAACTCAAAAATTCCCTGAGGAGACCAATTTTGAACCTGACCACTTTAAGGATTGTTTGCAGGATTATTCCAAGTGGTTCTACAATGAACTTGAAAATGAAATAAGTATTCATGAGAGGAAGGATGTATTACTGGACGGATTAAAGCTCATCAACTACTTTAAGAAAAAAACGTTTAGTTATGAAATGATAGAAAAGTATTACCTCGATAACATAAAGAACTATCCCCATATTACGGATTTAAAAGATGCACTGAAGCTTCTTTATAAACTGGGTGTCATTGGTAACTCCTGGCCCCATTATAAAAAAGGCAAACAAGAAATTTACCATTTTTCGTGGGGTTATAGAGAAGATGCAAATTCAGATCCTAACTTTAGTCAATCTTTTGTCACTCACTACGGGTTAAGGAAGCATTTTTCGTTATAAAGGAAAAGAAGTACCGAATTCTCGGTACTTCTTTTCTTAGGCATGGCTCATACGTCCATATTTATTAACCGGGCTCATACGTCCCATTATTAATTTATTGACAATTAGAATCAAATATAACCGTTTCTGTAGCGACAATATCAAGTGTAATACACCACAACGATAGGTGTCAAGTCATATTTATAGCTATTTAGTTAAAACATTAACCTTACTTTTAACAACTTTCATCATATAATGAATTGTTGTTGACTTCTAGATGTTCACAACTAAAAGGCGTGGAAAATATCCTTTTTACATCTGTTCTTTCACAACCTGCAAACCCTCCTGCCGCTTCCTTCTCACTGCCCTCTGATGATGCAAGGTATAATACACAATCCCCCCAAATACAACCACCAAAGAAGAGAGGATATACATGAAGCTATAGTTCGTAGACGAGGCAATGATCCCCAAAACGAACGACCCTACGCCCATCCCGGTATCCAGCAAGAGAAAGTAGGTCCCGGTCGCCAAGCCTCGGCGTTCCGTCGGGGAAGATTTGATCGCGATGGCTTGAAAGCTGGGAAAAACACTGCCATACCCGAGTCCGATTACGCCGCTGGCCACCAAAAACATGATCGGCGTATGTGCTTGACTCAGGAGAATCAATCCGATGGCGTACAAAATGATACTGGGGTATACAACGATGTTTTCCCCCATCCGGTCAAACAATCGCCCGGTAAAGGGACGGGATACCACAATCATGATGGCGTAAATGACAAAGAAATAGCTGGAGACCTCCATCATCCCCAGCTCTTTTGCATAAACAGGAATAAAAGAGAGCAATCCGCTATAAGCAAAAGAAAGCAGCAAAGCAGTCAGGGAGATAGGTACGGCACCCGGTTCAATGAAATTTTTCCAATGAAAGCTTCTGTTGGCGGTTGGCTTCGCGGAGCTTTTGTGTTCGAGAACGCGTGTGAGTCCGCCGCATACAAAAGAAAGAATAGACAGCACAGACAAGATCACCACGAGCGTCGTAAAGCTGAACTGGTGCATGATCGTCAAACCCATGAACGGACCAATTACCATCGCAATATTCATAAACATCGCGTAGTAGCCGATTCCTTCCCCTTTTCGTTCGTCGGGAACCAGGTCGGTAGCGATAGCAGCCATGGCCGTCGTAGCGAAGCCGAAGCTTACACCGTGAACAAAGCGAAGAGCGAGCAGAAACAGGAGGCTCGCGATCCCGAAGTACAGAAACGTAGATACCATAAATACAGCGGAGAAGAGGAGGAAAATCTTTTTCCTGCCAAGCTCGTCCACCCATTTGCCTGCCAACGGCCGAAACAGGACGGCCGCAATGATAAAAGCGGTCAACGTCAATCCCGCTTCCCGGTCACCGCCGTTCAATATCTCCATGACGTAGATCGGCAGCGTAGCCACCAGGGCGTAGTACGTGATAAAAAGAAACAAACTGCTGAGACAAATGCTAAGAAAGTCTTTACGCCACAGGGGCTGTCTTTCCAATGATGATCTCTCCAATCCCTACGGAACGTTTTTCGTCTAACCTTGAAATTCCGCGTTACAATTTTCTCTCATTTTTGTGAGCAATTGTTTTACCAACTCCATCTCGTGCTCAGATATCCCTTTTAGTACAACTTGTTGGACGTGCTCATCGATCGGGTCCAGCAGGTGAATGATCTGCCTTCCCTCTTCCCTCAAACAAACCAGCGATGATCGCTTATCTTCCGGATTCGGTTTTCTCATGATCAGTCCCTTGCGCTCCAACAAGTCGGATATTCTCGTCACATTCGCCTGATCTTTTCCTACTCGCTTGCTTAACTCCTTGATGGAGATTTCATCTCCTTCTTCCAATCGCTTCAAAATGGACCATTGTTCTGGTGTCACATCATAGGGGGCGAATGCGGTCATCAGGAGGCGCGTCACGGCTCGTCCCGTATTGTTGATGGCAAATCCC
>DASQMM010000633.1:0-2798 GCA_035645495.1 Brevibacillus sp.
ACCCGGTTTGGTCTTACTGATCATCGCTGAAGTTCTGTTTACCATTGGTGAGATGCTGTATGGACCACAGATTCAGAAATCTATCTCCCTGCTCGCCCCCGAAGCATACCGCGGCCGCTATTTTTCCATATTTGGTCTCAACTACGGAGTGACAGGAACGTTGGGTCCTTCTGTCGGGGCTGTCGCATTTCGCAATATCGGTGGTGCGTACTGGTTTTCCCTCATCGGCGTCCTACTCTTCATCGCTGGAGTGTTCCAGTATAGAAACGTAAAGAAAGCCTTGACTGGTCCCGCAAAAGTCACCGAGGCCAAGACAAAGCAAGAAACCTCTCTTCAGACCTGATACTCAAAAGCCTGATGCTTGCTTGTTTGCCAAGCGTCAGGCTTTTCTCATGTCCAACGAGCTCATCGCTTCATCACGCAACTGCCTGGATCACCAACCGAATCGTACTCCTTCGATAGTTTGTTACTTCTTCTCTAAACATGCATGGGTTTTACTAAGTAGGGGAAAATGAGAATACTTACCAAATAGGGAAGTGAGTTGTGATGCCCCGCATTGAAGCAGTTGCGACTGTCGTGCCGTCACATGTTGTTCACCAGGAAGAGTCGAGGGCATGGGCACGTCATTTTTTTCAAGATGCCTTTCCGGATATTGATCGTTTACTGGGGGTATTTGCTCAAAGCCAAATCCGCAAACGCCATTTTTGCATGCCGCTGGACTGGTTTTCCCAAGACCAGTCATTCGCTGCAAAAAACCGCTTGTACATCGAGCATGCAGAATCCTTGGCCCGGGAAGCTTCTCTGCTGTGTCTGGAAAAAGCCGGATTAACCGCCGACTCTATCGATTGCTTGATGTTTGTTTCCAGCACTGGAATCGCTACCCCGAGCCTCGATTCCCGACTGGTCAACAGACTTGGACTGCGTCCGGACATCACCCGTGTCCCCTTGTGGGGCTTGGGCTGCGCAGGCGGTGCCATGGGACTTTCGCGGGCGTGTGAATATGCCCGCGCCTACCCAGAGCGTAGAATCCTCCTGGTTAGCGTAGAATTATGCGGGCTGACTTTTATTCGCCAGGACATGTCTAAAAGCAATCTCGTCGCCACCTGTCTGTTCGGGGACGGAGCGGCAGCGGTATTGGTCGAGGGTGACGCAGTCGAGCGCCACTCGTCATCGCCTCAGCTGCGCTTCTGTGCTTCCCGCACCACGACCTGGCCCGACACGCTGGATGTGATGGGCTGGGAAGTAACGGAACCAGGGCTGAAAGTGGTTTTTTCCCGTGATATCCCGACTCTGATTCGGCAATCGATGAAAGTAAACGTGGAACACTTCCTCGATCCGTACGATACAAGCCTGCATGATGTGAGCCACTATATCTTTCATCCCGGCGGAGCCAAAGTGTTGACGGCGTATCAGCAATCCCTGGGTCTCTCCCCAGAAGCGACGAGATTGTCGGAAGAAATTTTGCACGACTACGGCAACATGTCCTCCCCCACCGTATTGTTCGTTTTGGAAAAAAGCATGGAACGGCAGTGGAATGCAGGAGAGAAAGGGCTGGTAGCCGCTCTTGGCCCCGGTTTCAGCTCTGAACTTCTCTTGCTGGAAGCGAGGTGAAGAACATGGCCTTTTTTTGGCTAGTCATGGGAGTCGTACTGCTTCAACGCATAGGAGAGCTGATTCTGGCCAATCGGAATGCCCGGCTGATACGCTCCCTGGGAGGCTACGAAATCGGCTCAGACCATTACAAATACATCGTACTCCTCCATCTGCTTTTCTTTCTCAGCCTGATCTGGGAGGTAGTGGCAGGTCATAAAATCCCCCTCCTTCCGAACTGGTGGCTACTCCCCTTCACTTGCTTCGTGCTAGCTCAGTTCTTGCGATATTGGTGTATCAGCAGTCTGGGACGACACTGGAATACGCGAATCCTCATCTTGCCGGGAACGAAACCCGTCAGGCGAGGTCCGTACCGCTTTCTTCGCCACCCCAATTATCTGGTCGTCGGCATCGAGCTCCTTGCATTGCCCCTTACCTTTCAGGCTTATACGACCGCGATCCTGTTCACCCTGTTAAACGCTTGGCTGCTGCTGAAAGTCCGCATCCCGTTGGAGCAGCAGGCCGTATACGCTCGCCGGGAACCATAAAAAACTCGACCCAATTTCATGGAGTCGAGTTTTTTTATTATTCTTATGTTTATTTTTCTTTCAGAGCGGGTACAGGAGGAAAGACCCATATTCTATTCCTTGAGGTGGATAAATCGTGAATCACTCAACCATGCATGAACCTCTGGAAGCACGTCGGATGATTGTCCGGGAATTTATCGAACTGATCAATACCACTCCAGATGAAGAAGGGCAAGCTGCTGTGCAAAAGTTCCTACGGTACTTGCAAAGCCTGCTGCGAATCAAACAAGTAGTGCCTCCTGTCGTAGAGATCATGACAGTTGTCAAGCACACCAAGCCTGTGCTATACCATTCGGCACGACGAACCGTGCTGAAGACCAGCAATCTGTATATGCTTTTCCAGGTCGACATGAGTCTTTCTCTCGCTCAGGAACGGCTGGACCAGTACAGGGACTAATCTACCTATTCTTTTAACTGCTCGGGATTGAGTGCATCCAGCTCAGGCAAGACAAAACGTCCATCCTTGCGAATCAACACATCATCAAACCAAATTTCTCCACCGCCCCATTCAGGACGTTGAATGGAGACCATATCCCAGTGTACAGATGAGTGGTTGCCGTTGTACGCCGTGTCATAGCATTGGCCTGGCGTAAAATGGAAGCTTCCATCAATTTTTTCATC
>DASQMM010000634.1:0-9552 GCA_035645495.1 Brevibacillus sp.
AGATACGAAAAGGTATGGGATAGTTTGGACACAAAAACACGTTGTTCATCCTGCAGGGTCGGATCCATCGAGTGCCCATCCACCTTGTAGGGCTGGAAGACGAAAATACCCAGCGCCAGAGCGAGGACGATAGCAAAACAGATCGATCGGACCCATCCAAAAAATTCTTTCACGCGAGACCGACACTCCTTTCCAACAGCTCCTTCATCCATTCGAAGCTATCATACCACAAAAAGCCGCTGAAACAAAAAAGAGGCAGTGCTATACACCTCCACTGCCTCGCCCAAGCTATCTGCAAAAATCGCAAATCGTCTCCGCCAGGATCGCGGCCATGTCCACGAGACTGTCCGCGTCTACGTATTCGGTAGCAGCATGCAGTCCTGCACCGACCGGTCCGAAGAGCAAGGTCGGGATTCCCGCTCCCTGCAGCAAAGCCGAATCCGCCCAGCCGGAAAATCCGGCAATCTCTGCCGTACGCCCCATTTTACGCTGATAAGCTGCCTGCAAGGCACGGAAGATCGGCTCTTCCGTCGAGACCTCAAAAGGCTCCCGCCAAAAACGAAGCGTGGCTTGGGCTTGGAAAAGATCGTCTTCTTTGCGCAGCTTGTCGAGCATAGCCTCGATTTCCTGCTCCACGTCCAGTCTATTTTCACCGGGAATGGTGCGGCGCTCCCATTCCAGACGGCAATAATCCGGGTAGGTGGAAAGCTCTGTGCCCCCCTGAATCAGGGAAGCGTGGACAGACGCTGGCCCGACGACAGGATGCCATTTCTCTTTCAGCTTATCAGAGTGGCGCTCCAACTCCTGCAATATTCTGCCTGCACGTACAATCGCATCGATCCCCTCTTCGGGACGGCTGCCATGCGCCGCCCGCCCCAACACCTCACATCTTACCCAGCCAAAGCCTATGTGGACAATCCCGATATTCAAATCCGTAGGCTCACATACGATTGCTGCATCAGCACGGTATTCTTTCACCAATTCTTCCGTCCCGATGCTCTTGTACTCCTCGTCTGCGACGAACGTCAGGATGACATCGCCGGACAACGGGATGTCTGCTTGTTTGACTGCTTCCACGGCAGCAATCATCGCGCCAAGGCTGCCCTTCATGTCCAGGCTTCCGCGCCCATAGATTCGATTCTCCTCGATGACAGGCTCAAAGGGCGAAATCGCCATCCGCTTGGCACTCACCGTATCCATGTGACCGTTGAGCATCAACGACTTGCCCCCGCCACTGCCCCGCAAGATCGCGATCACATTCACTGCCGTCTCATCGATCGGCTGCATGGATACTTCCAAACCGCTCGCCAGCAAGCGATCGTGAATGAATTGTGCGATCTGCCTCTCTCCCGGCCCGTCCAAATCGAGATACGGATTGACGGAATTGATGCGGATCAGATCCTGGACCAGACGGATAAGTTCATCACGCGAAATCGAGTATGCGGCCATGCTTATCCCTCTCCTTTCGTTTTCGCGTCACTTCGGACAATTTGCTCATAGGACTCCCGGTCTGTGTCTCCCTCCGTACTAAAGCAAAGAACCACAGATGTCTCGTCCAGCTTCGCCGTTTTTCGAAAATCCTCCCACTCCGCTTGCTGCATGAGCGTTTCCAACAGTCCGACACCGACAGCACCACTCTCGCCGCTCACGATCGCTTGATCAACCCCGGAAGGAAGCCCGAGGCTGCGCATGCCATCCGCCGCAACCGAATCCGGGCAGCTTGCAAAGGCATCTGCATAATCGCGCAGGATCTCCCACGCCAATGGACTGGGTTCGCCGCAAGCGAGTCCTGCCATGATCGTCCGCAGGTCGCCCATCGCTGGCAATGCCCGTCCATCTCCTGCTGCGGAGCGGTAGAAGCAGTCGGCCGCATGCGGTTCCACGATGATGGTGAACGGATATTTGGACGGATTCCTGGCGACCACATAGCCAAGGACAGCTGCCGCCATGGAGCCGACCCCCGCCTGTAAAAAAAGATGGGTCGGGGTTTCTTCCGGGAATTGTTCCGCTATTTGCTGAAGGGCTTCTGCCGCCATGGTTGTATACCCCTGCATGATCCACGCCGGGATGTCGGTATATCCCTCCCAAGCCGTATCCTGGATGACCTGCCAGCCTCGTTCGCGTGCCATCTGATCCGAAAGGCGAACGGCTTCATCGTAGTTGCCATTGATGACATGAGCGTGTGCTCCGGTCTGGCGAATCGCCTCCACCCGTTGGGACGCACTCCCCTTTGGCAGATAGACGACGGCTTTTTGCCCCAATTGGGCGGCTGCCCAAGCAACAGCCCTGCCATGATTGCCATCAGTCGCGGTGACGAAGGTCAGCTCGCCAAGTTGTCTTTTCACCTCTTCGGATCGCATATAAGTGAAATCCGCTTCCTCGATTGAAATCCCAAGCCTTTCACAGAGATAACGCGCCATGGCATAGGAGGCTCCCAGTACCTTAAATGCGTTAAGTCCGAAACGATGAGATTCGTCTTTGACCAGAAGCTGTCGGATTCCAAGCTTGGCAGCCAACCCTGGCAAGCCTACTAGCGGCGTCGGTTGATAATCGGGAAAGGTGCGATGGAAGGCTTGGGCGGTTTGAGCGGCTTTTGGGGATACAAATTCCGGAATATCCATTCCGATTCCGTTTCGTCGATTCATCGGGTTCAAACGCACGTGAGTGGCTTCTTTTTTCACCATAGCGATTCTTCCCCCCATTGATTTCATTCTCTTCTCCAGCTAATTCCTTCTCTCATGGAGAAATCCTGCTACCACGACGAGGGGAGCGTTGTAATCGATCGCATACTCATTGGTTGCAAAGGAACGGACATCGTCTATGTAGCTTTTCGCCCCCTGATTGGGCGGCGCGACGTTGTCATTTGCATTTGTGTTGGGGCCGCCCACCAAAAGCCCCGGGACCAGTATTCCGCTGGCGGCTGAATAGCGGTGGTGGGGATGGACGGGCGAGAACATGCCGATTCCGGTAACAAAAGACTGAGCGAGTGGATTTGCGCCCAACACCCAGTCCAATTGCCGGGAAATGGCTGCCACATAGGCAGGCTTGGGCTCCAACTGGTGGGCCACAGCGAGATGAACGCCGTACCCAAGTGCTGTCTTGGTCGAGGCCCAATCGTAATCACGGGCTTGCAGGACCGTACCGTAAGCAGTCTGATTGATCCGGTTCACCACCTGGTCTGCATGGTGAAGCAGCAGTTGGCGCATCTGCTCCGTCAATTCCCAATCAGTCTGCTGGTGCAAGGCCAGGGTGATGACTGTCATCGCAGAGGTATTTTGCCAATACGATGGGGTCAGCTTCTTCGGACGAAGCTCCAGTTCTCCCAGATTCTGCTCCACATAGGAACGGTAGCGCACATCGCCAGTCGCGAAGTACAATTCAGCAGCCGCCCATACCCGGCTCTGCTTGTCGCTTTTGATGCGATAGGCTTGGACCGTTTCCGGGACCAGCAATTCATGAGATCGTTCGAGAAATGCCCACGCTTTCTTCGCCGCGTCCAACAGCATCTGCGCGTAAGGCTCGTCATAGGAATGATAGACGCGGGCTGCCCGTGCCATCGCTGCGGAAAAGATCGCCGTATCCGGTGTCGATACAGGGTAGAGATACTGTGTCTGTCGATCCTCCTCGGGCAGAATCATCCCGGGAAACTCCGCTGTCTTCACACTGTGATGCACAGCCCCGTCCTCTCGCTGCATCTTGCGCATCCAGTCAAGCTCTACCCGAATCACGGCCAAGGTGTCCGGCTCATCAAAATGGGCAACGCTCTTCTCCTCTTCTGCCCGCGGCAAAAAGAGAGAGGTATTTTTCAGCGTCATCGGTGCCAGCTCATACGCCAACAGTAGTTGAGCAGTCGTCATGCCTGCATTAGCCGTGTACTTGCCATAATCTCCGGCATCATGCCAGCCTCCTGTCACATCCCGCTCCCCTCCTTTCTCGCCAATCACCTGGGCAGGTGCCAGATGACAGGCTTCATGATGCACATGGGAGACGGGATCGGCGAGGGCAATTCCGCAGCGCTGCAATTCATAGGAACGCATCACAGTCTGATAGATGCTTTGATAGACTTGACCACTGATAGCGAATGGGACACTGCCGCGTCCATTGGATAACTGAAGCTGGTAAAAGCCCGGTCTTTGAAACGAAGAAAAATCCATCTGATAGACAGGTTTTCCAGACTTTCGATCCTTTTGACTGATTGTCGGGACACCGCGAAATACGGCTTGATTGGCTTGCAGATCGACGAGGGAAAATTCTCCGACAGCTGTCGTCGTATACGCGATTTTGACAGCAGACGGCGCGTAGCCTGCCTGGTTGATCCCAATCTCCCGGGTTGCGGGCAGCGGGTTTACCAGATGAGGCGGAGACGTTTTGTCAACCCGGATCAAGTAAAGAACAGCAAGGACTGCAAGCAGCAAAGCCAGTCCGACCATCCATCCCGTCCACCGCGAGGAACGGACCTCCCGTTTTAGCATGATTGAATCTCCTTGTAGATGGACTCCATCTTTTGACCAAATGCCTCCCATGTGTGTTCACGGGCAAATGAATAGCCTTTCGCCCCCATTCGCCTGCGCTCGTCAGGATGCTGACACAGATAGGAGATTGCTTCCGCTATCTGCTTTACCG
The DNA here is from genome assembly GCA_035645495.1 of Brevibacillus sp. Classification (GTDB taxonomy): domain Bacteria; phylum Bacillota; class Bacilli; order Brevibacillales; family Brevibacillaceae; genus Brevibacillus. The sequence continues at coordinate 4,624 of DASQMM010000634.1, forward strand.
CCTGCTCCGGGTACACGACCGGAATCTTGATTCCCGCATCATCCGGCACAAAATCTCGCACGCCATGATGATCCAGCACAATGACAGGAAGCCCGTACGCCATCGCTTCCAGCACCTGCGCACCGAAGGAATCCCGCAGACTGGTAAACAAAAAACAATCGCTGCTCAGGTAGTGCTCCCTTACCTGCTCCCAGGGAAGCTGGCCGAGAAAGACCACCTGCTCCTCTACTCCATATTCCGCAATCCACCCCGGAACCTGATCTTCCAACTCTCCACCGCCAATGATGTACAGTTGAACCCCCAACCCTCGATCCACCTGGGCCATCGCTTCTATGGCAAGCCTGAGCGCTTTGCGTGGCATCAACCGCCCTACCCAGAGGAGCTTCATCCCGCCTTCCGTTCTTCTTTCGGGCAGCTTGTCTGGAAAAAAATCACGGGGCAAGGAGGTATCCAGAAACAGCGAGATATTTTTACCGCCGACCGACTGGGCGATTCGGAGTGTATCCCGATTCGTCACCAATGTCTTGCTGGCATTGCGGATGGTCCCGCGCAGTACGGGATTCCAACCCGCCATCCTGCATCGCAAGAGGGATCGGGCAGCTTCTTGCGCCCACTTTTTTCCAAAATATTGCTTGAATTCAACCGGAGCGGTTTGTCCTCCCCCGACAGGACCGAACACCATCGGTTTTTTCAATCGCCACAGCCAGGAGCCCCCCTGCAGACTCCCCAGGGTCATGTGGTGGATGACATCGAAGGAAATGTCTGCGTCCAACCGTTTCGCAGCCTTGTACGCCTGATGCTGCCAGTAAAAGTAATTGATAAAATAGCCAGCATTCCCTCTGATCAAACGGCGAATCTGCGGGCGATCTTTTACATAGACAACATGTAAGGACGGAACATGTTCTTCAGCCAGCTTTCGTTCAATGGCTGCCCTTCCCTCAGGACGGGTCAGCACCCAGACTTCGTTTCCCTGCCGTGCCAGCTCGATGGCAGCATTCCAGCCGAAGCCAGGCTCTGAACCGCGATCAGGCTCGCAGGCAAATGCAGACAGCAGTATTTTCATGCGTCTCCTCTCTTTCCAGCCCGAATCTATTTTTGTGCATTTCGTTGCCAATCGCCGATACAAGCAGGAGTGGATTTTCATATGCTAGGAATAGCAAGACAAGGTACGAATGTGACAAAAGGAGGTTTGATGCAATCCGATGATAAACGGCTTGCAAGTGAGTTCACCCATAGACAGGCGTTTTTTCGGGATCCAGATACAGGAACTTCCCAATATGCGTCCGCTCGGATTCGGCACGCTCCGAGTCGGTACAACCTGGCGGCAGCTCGAAGCCCAAAAAGGACGGTTTGACTTTCGCGAGGTAGATGCTTACGTCGCTTTTGCCCAACTGGAAAAGCTCGATGTCATCATGCAGCTTGGACAACCGCCGAACTGGGCCACGGGAGGAATCTCATCTTCCCCCTACGGAAATCTGTTCAACAGTATCCCCCCGCACAACATTCAGGATTGGCGCAATTATGTGGCTGCATTGGGTCAGCGCTACAAGGGGAAAATTCTCTATTACGAGGTCTGGAATGAGCCGAATCTGAGCGGATTTTACTCGGGAACATTGGCAAAGCTCGTGGAGCTGACCATGGAGGCCTACAAGGTATTGAAAGCCATCGATCCGCAGATCCAGATCATCAGCCCCACCTACACGACTGAGGACGGCGTTGCGGGAATGGGCGACTTTTTGCAGGCCGGGGGAAAAGACTGGATCGATATCGTCGGCATCCATCTCTACTCCTATCCCAAGCCCCCGGAAGCCATGCTCGATCTAGCGAGGAAATATCGGCAGGTGATCACGCAGGCAGGCGCGGGTGCACTCCCTGTATGGAATACAGAGAGCAGCTGGAACAGCTTTTATTACAAAGGGGTGTTGTACGGCAGCGACGAAAATGACTACTCCGTCCAGATGCCGGATGATTTGGCCATTTCGTATATCCACCGGATGTTTTTATGCAACTGGATCGCCGGAATGGAGCGGGCCGTTTTTTACGGGATGGATCAGCCCTGGTCGCGCATCCGTCTGCTGGACCTTAATCGCCTGCCAAACGTAGCGGTTACGGGTCAATCCTACCAGCGAATGGTGGAGTGGCTGACAGGTGCGGCGATGCATCAGTACACCTTTTCCACACAGGGTATTCACACCCTCTCCCTTACCTATGCGGACGGACGTTCCGGCTATATTCTCTGGATGGATGATGACCGTACCGCCACGCTCTCCCTGCCGCCAGAGCTTGCCATGAGCCAGATGCAGACAGCAGACGGCAAGCAGGTCCCTGCATCGCAGACGATCACTGTCACCTCCATGCCCCTCTATCTCAAATCCTACGACGATCACCTTGCACTGCCGGAGATTTTCCCGCAAAGTAAGACACGTACTGACCTGCTCTACAACGGCGACTTTTCGCTGCGTATCTCCGACACTTCCTTCCCCGTCGGCTGGGAAACAGGCGGCTTGAGTGTTAGCAAGTACATGGGAGCAGATGCACCTGCCAACCAGACGACACTCACACTCACCCCTTCCGTACAGTTTCAACAAATGGTCCAACGTCTGAGAAAACCGCTCTCCAAAGGCAATCTGTACACCATGTCCATCACATACAAGCTTCCCACAGCACCTGTAACAGGAAGATGGACGATGGGCCTGGATGTGGGGGCAATGGGAACGCCTTTGCATGATCAAGCCTTTCTCGAGTTGCCCGTCCAGGATACCTTCCAAACCAGAGAAGTGACGTTCTATTACGCGCTGGAGGATCCCGATCCTTCCCCTGACCTGCGTCTTTCCATCGTCAACATGGCTCCGACCGGAACCAAACAGCCGCTGTACATCTCTCGTATCTCCCTGACGCAGATTAGCGACCGGGGACATGTCCTCCCTCACACGACAAACATCGTCTACTCTCCCGTCCTGCCTGCATCGGGCTCGTACTCCAAGCATGATCAAATCTACTTCACAGATGCCAATCTGATCGCTACCGAGGGCCTGGGGTGGGTGTGCCTGACTTCGGGGACTTTTGGAGCCTTGAGCGGCGTCACCGGGACCTTGACCAATGGCAGCCATGTGCTCACGGTCAACAAAGCCAATTCCTTGCGTGTCGGTGATTACGTCAAGATTGGCAATGATGCACAGGTCTATCTGATCGCCTATCAGGAAAGCCCTACCCGCTATGAGCTGGGAACGACAGCGAGAACCACGCAGCAGAACCAGACTGTCTCTTACGTTCCGCCTGTTTTTCTTCCGCTGGCAAAACCTGTGCAACCCGTTCTCCCTGCACCTGCGGCACTGACGGCGAATCGCAGCCCCTTTGTCTACAAAAATGCGCAGGTCTACCCAGTCGACATCCTGGTAGCCAAAGGAGCCGTTTCCTTGATTGAATGGAGCCGCAACGGTTCCACCTGGTACGACACCGGTCAAACTAGCGGCATCATCTCTTTGTCGGCCGGTGATTCCCTGCGCATCACGTATACGTCTGCCCCCAGACTCACAGTCGTTCCCCGCTGACGCAAGCCGTCTATCACCAATCTCCTGACCCCGTCCCGAATGCGGCGGGGCAGGCTATCCGAATGACTCTTCCCGCTCGTTTCGCTCCGGCAGCAAGGCCGGAATTTTTTTTAGTCCCAGCAGCTCCCAAAAGAGTGCCCAGAGATAGAGAGGATTTAAGTATAAATAACGGCGCCATAATCTGCCCGGCTCCTGGATCAGCCGAAACAGCCATTCCAGTCCGACTCGCTGCATCCAGCCAGGCGCTTGCGGCAGATTGCCCGCATGAAAATCGAAAGCAGCCCCGACTGCCACGAGCGGCATGGCGAGCTGATCGCGGTATTCGTATACCCACGTCTCTTGCCGCGGGCAGCCTAGCCCTACCAGGACCCACTTCGCCCCGCTCTCCTTGATCGTACGGATCACTTCTTGCTTCTCTTCCCGCGTTAGTCGGCGAAAACGAGATGGCGAGAATCCGGCAATGATCAGGCTCGGGTATCGCCGGGTCAGATTTTGCCGCAGACGTTCAATCGTCTCCTGTGTGCTCCCGTAGAGATAGACGGATAATTGCTCTTCCGCAGCCCTTTTCAATAAGCGAAGGGTTAGCTCGGGTCCATAGACGCGATCCTGCAGGTGGATGCGGTGCAGGATTCGCAAGCCCCAGCGCACCGGTTGTCCATCCGGCACCAGCAGATCCAAGGCATTCAATCGCCTTCGCTGCATCTCATCCAGTACACCGCTCATCACACCATGTACCGCCAGAGCCGAGACACCGTAGCTACTCCCTTCCCGAGCATGGGTCATGATCTGTTCGACCGCATACTCGTAATCGACGGCTGCGATCTGGACGCCAAGGACGGGGTGTCTGCCGTAATTGATCATAGGGCATGACTCCATCTCTCTTTGTTTTCCGCATAGATTTCCTCCATGATCATGGAGATGGTGTAGGTGATTCTCCAGTGCGGATAGTCTCGCATCAGCTTGCGCACATCGCTCACGTACCAGATATGGTCGCCTGCCCTGTGCTGCTCGCTATAGCGATGCTCTACTGGCTTGCCCGTAATTTTTTCAGTCAGCAGGATCGCTTCCAGCATGGAGACATTGGAAAAGATGCCGCCGCCCAGGTTGTACACCTCACCTGGCGCAGGAGGCTGGGAAAAGACCGCATGGATTGCCGCGATGACGTCTCTCGCATGGATCACATCCCTCACCTGTTTGCCCTTGTACCCCAGGATCGTGTAGGGCGTCCCAGTCATCGCGCATTTCATCAGATAGTTGATAAAGCCGTGCAAGGGAACGCCCGCCTGCCTGGACCCGCTCAATACGCCGCCGCGAAAACAGACCGTTCTCATCCCGAAATAACGCCCGTACTCCTGGACGAGAATGTCGGCAGCCAGTT
>DASQMM010000635.1:0-3780 GCA_035645495.1 Brevibacillus sp.
CTTTTGTAAAAACACGGAGCACCTCCAAATGGCAACAAGCCTCATAACCGTGATTTCGGCACCTACTATATCATACTCCACCATCCTGTTGCAAAAGAAAAACGAAACGCGCCCAGTACCGGAGGCATGGGCGCGAAGGCATCAGCTGTCCTTGTTTTTCCTGCTTTCCATCAGACGTTTGACACGCTCGGTAGGCGTCCAGCAAGAAAAGCGGTAATCAGGGCGCGTCTCGTAGGTAAGACGCGAGCAGCGATACCTGACATTCCCTTGCTCCCGTTCGACGCGAAAATGCACACACGTCGCGCAACAGTGATGCGGATTGTTTGGCTCCACGTCTCATTCCCCTCATTCTCTGCGATTCCAGGTAAAAAGCGAGAGCTGCTCATAGCGTACCTCTTGCGGGTCGGCGAAGTTGGAGAAGCCCACCCCGACCAAACGAACACCTGCGCTGTAGGAAAAGGCATCGAGCAAATCGTCCAGCAGCTCTCGCCAATTCGCGTCCGTCGTCGCTTTGCGCTGCTTGGTGCGCAACGTAAAATCGGCATATTTGATCTTCAGGATGATCGTCTGCGGAGAAACTCCCTCCTGCCGAATGTCTTCCTGGACTTCTTGCAATAGGGAGTAAGCAATGGCAGCCACTGCCTCCCGCTCAAACAAGTCGAAGCCCAAAGTCGTTTCTCGACTAAGCGATTTAGGTGCGCGCTCCAGGACGAGCTCGCGTTGATCGTGTCCCCGGGACCGCTCATAAAGCACCCTGCCCATTTTTCCAAAAAGCTGGACCGCTTCATCCAAAGACAATTGCCAAAAGTCCGCGACGGTCTTGATTCCTTTTTTGGCGAGAAGCTCCTGGGATTTCTTTCCTACTCCATGCAAGGCTCCGATTGGCAGAGGCGCCAGGATCTCCGGGGCGTTTTCAGGCCGGATGATGACAAAGGCATCCGGTTTTTTCAGATCGCTGGCAATCTTGGCCAGAGACATGTTGTATGATAGACCGACGCTGCAGGTCAAGCCTGTCTCACACCGGATGCGCTTCTTGATCTCACGTGCGATCGGCACAGCATCCGAATAGGCCGAAACATCCAGATACGCTTCATCCAGTCCGACGGTTTGATATTGCTGCGTATATTCACCTAAAATTTCACGGATTTCAGCCGACTTTTCCACATAGCGTCCATAGCGGACGGGCAAAAAGATAGCATTCGGACATTTCTTGCGAGCCAGAGCAATGGGCATCGCCGAGCGGACCCCGTATCGACGGGCTTCATAGCTGCAGGTGGAAACCACTCCACGATTGCCCGTACCGCCTACGATGACCGGTTTTCCTCGCAGCTGCGGCTGATCAAGCTGCTCTACACTGGCGAAAAAAGCATCCACGTCCATGTGCAGAATTTTTTTCATAACGGCAAATACCACCAAACATACATTCTCATTTCTATTATTATCGCGGTTTTTCCTGAACTATGCAAGGGCGTGGATCCCCTATCAAGAACTACATATGTTGACGAATCGCATTCATTAACTCGGATACAGGGGGATTCCCCTTTTTGGCGTAGATGATCGCTCCATCCTTGCCGATGATGTAGACGATGCGCTGCTGGAAAAAGAGGCCTAATATCTTACCCACGCCATACGCCGTCCGAATCCGCTCATCCGCATCGACAATCAGTGGAAATCGATAGCCGAATTTTGCTGAGAAAGATTGATGCTTCCCCAAATCAGCCGGATTTACACCAAAGACGATGGTATCCAGCTTCTCCAGCTCACTGTACTGGTCCTGAATGGCACAAAGCTGCTTGGTACAGACAGGCGTATCGTCGCCTGGGTAAAAAATCAGCACCACATTCTTACTTCCCAGATAGTCTTGCAAATGAATCGTTCCCTGCGTGCTTTCCGCTGTAAATGCGGGAGCGGGGGACCCTATTGTCAGCATCCTGTTCACCTCATCCTTAGTATACAGCCGATGACGAAGAAAAGGAAAAGCTGCCCACTTTCATCTGTGGACAGCACTCGTGTGCATCGTTTTACGATTGCTTTTGTGCCATGGACTGACTGACATTCGCAACAAACGCCTCCGCAATTTTTAACATCTGGGCATCATGACCCCACATGCGTTCGGGATGCCACTGCAGTCCGACATGCAGGCCGTCCAGACTCTCAATCGCCTCAATCACGCCATCCGCCGCCACTCCTGTCACTCGGAACCCTGGTGCGACGTCTTTTACCGATTGGTGGTGCGAGGTGTTTACCAGCACTTCATTGGTACCCAGTGCGTCGGCGACGAATCCAGGCTGAAGCTGTACCTTGTGTGCACCGTACTGGCGAGATCCTTTTTGCGCGTGTTGAAACGCTCCCGGCACCTGGCTCGGGATGTCCTGAATCAAGGTTCCACCGCATGCCACGTTCATGATCTGCATTCCCCGGCAAATACCGAGCATCGGTTTCTTCTGCTCCAGCGCCAGCTTAATGATGGCCAGTTCAGCTAGATCGCGCTCGTATTCTACATCTCCCAAGCGTTGCAGAGGCTCTTCTCCATAGAGATGAGGGGCAGGGTCTTCGCCACCTGTCAAAATTAGTCCATCGAGCGATTCTAGCATCTTCTCAAAGGGCGGGTCCTGAATCCCCAACAGCGGCATGATCAGCGGAATCACGCCTGCGCGGGCAATCCCGTCTACATAGCCGGAACCAACGTAAAAATACTGGTCCAGATTGTTATTTGGAAAAAACATTTTTGCACAAACCACACCGATTACGGGACGCACGCGGGTCACTTCCTTCTTCTGAGTAATGGATGGATGCGGAAAATAATTCTTGCTGTTCCAAGCTTGACTACATACTATTATAGTAAGAAAATTTTGTCTATATAAAAAGGAGTTGTTTCTATGCTATCCAGCCTCTCCCCTTCCATTTCCAAAATACTGGAAGAAGCAGGCGGCGAATGGGGGGTTTATCTTGAAGATTTGCAGACAGGAGAACAACTTGCTTTGAACCAGGATGAACGCTTCTACGCGGCAAGCGTGATCAAGGTTCCGATCATGACTGCCGTTTTTGCCGAAGCATACGCGGGCAAATTCGCCCTGGAATCGAAAATCACCCTGCGGAGCGAGGATCAGGTCGGGGGCGCGGGCATCCTGCAGCATATGACACCCGGCTCGGAATGGACCGTACAAGACCTCGTCACCCTGATGATTATCCAAAGCGACAATACAGCGACCAACATATTGATTGATCTGGTCGGACGAGAGGCAATTCGTGCAGCCATGCAGGCAACAGAGATGACCAACAGCCGATTTTTCAACAAGCTGATGATCGTGCCTGCCCAAGTGGAAGGCTATAATGAGGTGACTGCTGCGGATCTGGGCAATCATCTACGCTACCTGGCGACTGGAAAAGTAATCTCCTACGACAGTTGCGAGAGAATGATTGCGATCCTGAAACAACAGCAGCATCGCGACCGCATCCCGTATCATTTTCCCTATCCTGGGGGAGACGTGATCGGCAGCCTGCCTCGCTGGGAGTTTGCCAATAAGACAGGCTCCGTGACCAAGATCACGCACGATATGGGGATTCTCTACATTGGCTCCAAGGCCGTTACGATCTGTGTTCTGAACAAGGGTTTGGAGCAACGGCCCGCGGTGCAATCCATTGCCAAAATCGGCAAGCTGGTATTTGACCTGTACGATAACGAAAAATAACGAAAAGGGATGTACCCCCTGACGGCGGATACATCCCTTTTGTATGGATTATTCTTTTTCCAAAATGAGCTTGGATACGTTATAGGCG
>DASQMM010000636.1:0-2494 GCA_035645495.1 Brevibacillus sp.
GTGCAGTGGGCGAGCGTAATGCGCTCAATTTTGCCGTCGCCTTCCAAGCCTGCTATTTCGTATGGAGTCGTTACTTTTACTTTGGAGGACATCAGCATTTCTACACTGTGTTCGTGGGCACGGAACTTGTCGCGGCGGTGAATGAGTGTGACTTCCTTGGCGATCGGCTCAAGCATCAAAGACCAGTCCAGAGCAGAATCGCCACCGCCGATGACGGCTACACGTTGCCCTTTGAAGGAGTTCAGATCGGTGACGAAGTAGTGCAGATTGGATTTCTCGTAGTTGACGGCATCAGGATGTTCCAGTCTGCGCGGTTCAAATGCGCCTACCCCAGCGGTAATAATCACTGCTTTGGAGTAGTGAATGCCCTTATCGGTTGTGATCTCAAACACATCCTGATCATTCTTCACGACGTTTTCCACTTTTTCTTCCAGGCAGATGCTTTGCTGGAATTGGGAAATCTGTTCTTTCAGATTATTGATCAGATCCTGAGCCAAAACTTTGGGGAATCCGGCAACATCGTATATGTACTTCTCCGGATAAAGAGCAGAAAGCTGTCCGCCAAGCTGCGGCATGCTTTCGATTATTTTTACACTTGCTTGTCGCATTCCGCCGTAAAATGCAGTAAACAAGCCGGCAGGTCCGCCGCCAATAATCGTGATGTCATATACTTGCTCGTCCTTTTGCAGAAAATTCAATCTCAGCACCTCCGAAATATTCTGAACAAACTCCTTCCTCATTATACCTATACTTCCAATTTAAAAAAAGCAGGGAAAAAACAGCTTTTTGAACCTTTTTTCGTTTGCCGACAACAATATTGCGAATATAGAAAAAAGGCTTGCAAAAAGAAAGCACTATGGATATGATGGGGGTGACTGTTAAAAAATTGTCACATTTTGTATTACGTGAGTTTGTGCATTTTTTCACAGATAAATGCTTCATCATGACTCCGCACTAATTTTTTTTCTAACATTCTACGTGAAAATTCGCACAAACTTCGCCCAAATATCACTGTTGATGAATGGAAGGGATACCATGAACACACCCAAAATCCTCATCCTTGGTGCAGGGTACGGAGGATTGCTGACCACTCTGCAGCTGCAAAAAAAACTGAATTACAATGAAGCGGAGATCACGTTGGTCAATAAGCACAATTACCATTACATCACGACTTGGCTGCACGAACCGGCTGCCGGGACTTCTACGGCAGACCACGCCCGCGTCAATCTGGACGGCATCCTTAATCATGACAAGGTCCATTTCGTCAAAGGGACAGTCCAATCCATCCAGTCAGAGGAACAAACCGTCACACTCGAGGATGGAACCGTTCTCTCCTATGATTATCTGGTGATAGGACTTGGCAGCGAGCCGGAAACATTCGGCATCGAGGGCTTGAAAGAGCATGCCTTCAGCATTCGCAGTATCAATGCCGTGCGCCACATCCGCGAGCATATCGAGTACATGTTCGCGAAGTTTAAAGGGGAGCCGGATCGTACGGATTACCTCACCTTTGTCGTTGGTGGAGCCGGATTTACCGGGATCGAGTTCTGCGGCGAGCTGGGAGACCGGATTCCAGAGTTGTGCGAGGAGTTCGACGTAGATCCATCGCTGGTGAAAGTGTATTGCATCGAGGCTGCTCCGACGGCACTACCTGGGTTCGATCCTGAGCTGATCAAGTATGCAATGGAAGTGCTGGAGCGCAAAGGAATCGAATTCAAGATCGGAACTCCGATCCAAAAATGCACTCCGGACGGCGTACTGCTTGCGACAGGCGAAGAAATCAAATCCAAGACCGTGGTCTGGGCTGCAGGAGTTCGCGGCAACAGCATCGTGGAAAAAGCGGGCTTCGAGGTTATGCGCGGACGGGTCAAGGTAGACGAATTCCTGCGTGCTCCCGGACATGAGAATGTCTTCGTCGTCGGTGATTGCGCCCTGATTTTCAATGAAGAAGGGCGTCCGTATCCGCCTACCGCACAAATCGCGGTACAAGAAGGCGAGACGCTCGGCGACAACCTGGTAGCCATGCTGCGCGGGGAGCTTCCACAAAAGTTCATTCCTCATCTGCAAGGCACGCTGGCTTCCTTGGGCAAAGGGGAAGGCATCGGTCAAGTAGGCTCGAAAAAGCTGTTCGGCAGCACTGCAGCCATGATGAAAAAAGCAAGCGATCTGCGCTATCTGTGGAAGATCGGCGGAGTCGGGCTTGCATTGAAGAAAGTAAAGCTGTAAGCTAGACGACGAAAAAAGGACATCGAATGCCCCCGGCTGCGTAAACGCCGGGGGTTTTGCAGTCAGAAGGAGTGCTGGTGGATGCGGGATGGCAAGGTGTGGTTGGGCGCATGCGGCATCGTGATTCGCGGTGACGAGGCATTGGTTGTGAAAAAGGCGTATAGCGGCTTGAAGGGACAATGGTCGTTTCCTGCCGGGTTTGTGCAGGAGGGCGAGACAGTCGATGAGGCTGCCATACGGGAAGTAATGGAGGAGACAGGGGTGACAG
>DASQMM010000637.1:0-3514 GCA_035645495.1 Brevibacillus sp.
AGCCGAGCCTCAACGGACTGATCGCCAGCCTGGCCCATACAAAGAGAGACACCGGGCTTCCCCTCGATGCCTTCAACAAGCTGTCGGATTACTGGGAAGATATTCGCCCTTACTACCAAGGCTTCGAGAGCGGCATGAAAGCGAGCAATACCGAAGTCTATGTGCACGAAATGCCCGGCGGACAGTACACCAATCTGGAGCAGCAAGCCAAGGCGGTGGGACTGGAGGGACGCTGGGATGAGGTCAAACAGATGTACGCTGTGGTCAACCAAATGTGCGGAGACATCGTAAAAGTAACGCCTTCGTCCAAGGTCGTCGGCGATCTGGCATTGTTTATGGTGCAAAACAACCTGACGGAAGAAAATATCTGGGAAAAAGGGGAGCGGCTCGACTTCCCGGACTCCGTGATTCAATTCTTCCAGGGTTACCTCGGACAGCCGCCGGGAGGATTCCCCAAGCGTCTGCAGGATTTGGTGCTAAAAGGCCGCGACGCCTTTACGGCCCGTCCAGGCGAATTGCTGCCTCCGGTCGACTTCGACAAGGTAGCGCAGGAATTGGAAGAGAAAATCGGCCGCGCGCCAAGCGAGCTGGATGTGCTCTCTTACATCATGTATCCGCAGGTCTACCTGCAGTTCGAGCAGCGTGCCAAGGAATACGGGGACCTGTCCGTCTTGAATACCCCTACGTTCTTCTACGGTCTGCGACCAGGCGAAGAAACCGCGATCACAATCGAGCGAGGCAAAACCTTGATCATCAAGCTGGTCGCCGTAGGAGAACTGCATCCGGACGGCAGACGGATCATCTATTTTGAATTGAACGGGCAGCCGCGCGAAGTATTTATACGCGATCACGCCGCCAAGGTATCCGACAAAATCCGCCGCAAAGCTGATGCTCAAGAAGCAGGGCATCTGGGCGCCTCCATGCCAGGAAAGGTGCTGAAGGTGCTGGTGGCTGAAGGAGACAAGGTGCGACGCGGTGAGCATCTGCTGGTCAGCGAAGCCATGAAAATGGAGACGACCATTCAGGCACCGATGGATGGCAAGATCAAAACCGTCCACGTCAAGGCTGGAGATGCGATCGAAACCGGAGATTTGCTCATTGAAATGGAATAACTTTCTTCTATAATGGATAATAACCATTTATCCGTTTAGGAGGTGACTGGTATGCGGTTCACCCGGGTCACTCATACCCCTTTCAGCCATCGCGTAGGCCGTTACCATTTTCAAATGGCGCAGGCGAAGCTGAATACGCCAGTACAACCCGTCTTTACGTACAGTCTGCAATCTTTTTACGCCAGACAACAGGAATGGGTGACCGAGCTTTCGCACTCGCTTTCACGTCTTTACCGTTTTTCTGCGGAATTGGATCAGAGCGCTCGAGAGTTTGATCCCGATCGGAAAAACAGTGCTATTAACGGGAGGATCGCAACCAGCTCACATCCTGAAGCCGTTATGGCGGAAGCTTTGCCTGGTGCCGAGCCTGCCAGCTGTGAACTGACGGTTTACAGCTTGGCATCCGGTCAATCCAATCGGAGTCTCAGGGCACTGCCAGGCGAGCCTTCCCCGGTGCGCCCGGGTCATCACACATTTACCTTATCCATTGGTGAACAGGAAAAAGAGTTACAGTTCTACTCTGACCCGGCTGACACCTTTGCCGATTCCTTGCGCCGGATGGCCGGAGTGATGAATCGAAGCAAGCTGGGTGTGTCAGCCCGTGTGGAAACTTCTGGTGAATATTCTCCCTGGTCCCTGGTGATAGAAAGCATCCGTACCGGTGCCAAACAGGCCTTCACTCTGCGTGATACCTCAGGGCACAGCATCCGCGCCTTGCACCTGGATCAGGTCGAGACAGAAGCAAGAGATGCAGAGCTGCTGCTGAATCACCAGCACGTACGTTTGGAGCAGAACCAGCTTTTCGTAGACAACAGCGGGGTAAAGCTCACTCTTCTCCAAGCAGATCGAAGCCAATCCATTCTCATTGATGTTGCTAAGGATACCGAGCGCCTGTTGGACCAAACCAAAACACTTGTCCACCGTTACAACAGGCTTTTTGCTTTTTTACGTGAACATCAAGATGTGCTCAGCACGCAAAAGCTCGAGACCTTTGCACGTATTGGCCGGGCTGCGGATCAGGAGCTTCTACCTTTTGGCATTAATCGATCCGACAATGGAGAATTACAATTGGACGAATCTCATTGGCGAAGGGTGGTTAACACCGATTTTTCAGCTTTTGCAGAAGCCATGAAGGGACTGGGAAGACAATTTCGCGAAGAAATGACCATAATCCAGACCACCCCGCTAGGCAGTTTTTCTCACTCTTACTCAGAATCGCAAAGCGCAAACCCATATATAGCCCAGTCGTGGTCCAGCTTTCAATACAACTATGCGACGGCTGCAGGGATGTTCGTCGATATGCGCTTTTAACGGAAAGATAAAAAAACAGGTAAGCCATGTAAAATTGCGGCCTACCTGTTTTTTTCTGTGATTCGACCTAGATTTAACTCCGCTCGATCAAGTCTTCCAGGTCCTGATCATCCATCTTCGTCACGACTGTGGTAGTGGAAACTGTCGGTTCTTCCTTCTTTCCAAACACGCCCTGCATTTTTTCAACAAACTGCGGGACAGAATCGAGAATGCGGTCATACAGATGTGTGGTGTTTTCCAGAGGGATGGAGCGGATTCCCTGCTTTCCAACCACCAGAAAAGCGACAGGTGTAATTGAAACCCCTCCGCCGCTACCTCCACCAAACGGATAGCCAATCGACGTAGGATGATTCTGTTCGTATTGAAACTCACTTCCACCTGCTGCAAAACCAAATCCCACTTTCGAAATGGGAAGTATGACACTGCCGTCCGGTGTCTCTACCGGGTCTCCGATGATGGTATTCACATCAATCATCTGCTTGATGTTTTCCATCGCGGTTCGCATCAAGCCCTGGATGGGATGATCTGCCATATACCGTGCCCTCCTTTTTGTGCAGCGCAAAAGACCTATCCTGCTTTCTTTACGTTGCCCCAAACGATAAAGGAGTATGTAGGGTTTATGCTTTGCCAGCCGCCGTCTGCCATTTGCGCCCTCTTTTTAACTGGGTGTGTAACAGAATCTTTATCCCTGCGAGAAGCGCGTCCCCGACGTAAAGCCTGAGATTGCACTGTATCTGGGTGCGCAGCAGCGGCTGATTCCACACTGGCTGCACGCTCATGCGAGGCATGGTTCGAAACGAAAGAGTATGGGAGACGACACCCACAATCATGCTTTTGATGCTCCAGATGATCCCCGTCAAAGCACCTGTTTCATCTGCCTGCCCAGTTCCCATCGTCGTATGCCACTCCAGCTTCGTACAGCGAATACGTTTGAAGAAGTGCTTCATCACCGGCTGGACGTCCCTGAAGCGCTTCAAGAGGCTCTGGTAGCGGCGCTTCCAGCTCTGGACTTGCCGGTGCGTTACATCGCCGACCTTTTCGTTTGTCTTTTTTTCCTGCTGGACGGTCTCCCTTTTGTACACTATTTCTGG
>DASQMM010000638.1:0-9475 GCA_035645495.1 Brevibacillus sp.
CAGTCCTTTGGGAATCCCTGCATCCTCGAAGAGTTTCCCGAGAAACAGCCCCCCTGAAATCATGGTTTGCAGATCCGGCTTCAAGACTACGCCATTTCCTGCCCCAAGAGCCGGAGCCAGCGAGCGCATGGTCAAGTGAAAAGGAAAGTTGAAGGGACTGATGATCCCGACGACACCCGCAGGCTTGTGGTAGATACGATTTTCTTTCCCCGGGATGATTGAAGGCATGATCTTGCCTTGCATACGGATCGGAAAGGTTGCGGCTTCCTTGAGAATCCCCAATGCGGCATCAGCCTCGATGTTGGCCTTCAACTGAGAGGCGCCGTTTTCTTCGACGAGAATACGAACGATCTCCTCCCGCCTTTCTTTCAACAGCTCCGCAGCCCGCTCCATGACGGCGGACCGCTGGTAGGCATTTACCTGTTCCCATTCCTTCTGTGCTTCCTTGGCTGCTCTGTACGCTTCGTCGATGTCTTCTTGATTGGCGAGACGAATCTGCGTCAAGACGCTTTGATCGTACGGGTTTTCATCGGTCGCGACTGTTTCGCTTTTCCCCTCTCGCCACTGTCCAGCGATAAACTGCTTGTTCCATTTTTCAAATGCCATAATGCAAGTAACACCCCATCTATTGAATGTAAATTCGTGCTGTAGCCGGTAACCATCATCTACATTATGGTGCTTATCGCCTTTTTTATCCGCCCCCACGCGCCTGCAAATTGTAGTATAATGACTTGAAGGGCAAGCCCAGCGCCTGCCCCACCACACGAAATCCATGCCTTGGCATGGGAGAGGTTCGCGAACTCCCTCTATAAAAAACTATTGTGGTAACAGTACCCAAACGGGGTATTGTTTTATACTTTCAAAAAGTTTACCTTCGCTAACGCGATAAAAGATGAAAGTATAAGAAAAACGAAGGCTTTCGCTATTAGACTTTGCGATAAGCCAAGTTTTTCTAATTTGTTTTTTATGAGCATGTTCAAGAACTCTCTTTCTTCCACATAATCAAAAGGAGATGGAGAGCATGAAAAAAGAAAAAGCCGTCGTTGTTTTCAGCGGGGGACAGGACAGTACAACCTGCCTCTTCTGGGCCAAGCAACAATTCGGCGAAGTAGAAACGATCACGTTCGACTACGGGCAACGCCACAAGCTGGAGATCGAATGCGCCCAGCAGATTGCCCAGGAGCTCGGCGTGAACAACACCGTGTTGGACATGAGCCTGTTGAACCAGCTCGCGCCCAATGCCCTCACCCGCACCGACATTGCGATCACTCAGGAAGAAGGTCAGCTCCCGTCTACATTTGTCGACGGACGCAACCTGCTGTTCCTCTCGTTTGCCGCTGTTTTTGCCAAGCAAAAAGGCGCGCGCCATATCGTGACTGGCGTATGCGAGACGGATTTCAGCGGCTATCCGGACTGCCGCGACGCGTTTATCAAATCGCTCGACGTGACGCTTAATCTGGCGATGGATTATCCATTCGTGATCCACACGCCGCTGATGTGGCTGAACAAGGCGCAGACGTGGAAGCTCGCTGACGACCTGGGTGCCTTCACCTATATCCGCGAAAAAACCCTTACCTGCTACAACGGCATCAAAGGAGACGGCTGCGGCGAATGCCCTGCCTGCCACCTGCGAAAAGCCGGACTCGACACCTACCTTTCCGAAAAAACGGCACAAGGAGCCGATGCCTGATGAGCGCCTACTTCGACTTTAAAATCGTGGAGCGCATGCAGACTTTGGGCACCGATATCGATCATTCACAGCTTCGCTACCACAACAAGCGCGTGATGGTCAGCAAGGAATTTACCTTCGATGCGGCACACCACCTGCACGCCTACGAGGGAAAATGCAAGAACCTGCACGGACACACGTACAAGGTCGTCTTTGGGATCAGCGGTTTTCCGGACGAGATTGGGCTGGTCATCGACTTTGGCGACATCAAGGAAATCTGGAAGAAACACATCGAAATCTATCTGGATCACCGCTATCTCAACGAAATGCTTCCGCCGATGAACACCACTGCGGAAAACATGGTCGTCTGGATCTTCGAGCGTATGGAGCAGCAATTGCAATCCAGCGCCTACCGCGACCGTTACAAGGGAGCACGTGTGGAATTCGTCCGCCTGTATGAGACGCCGACCAGCTACGCCGAGGCAAGACGGGAGTGGATGGTCGAATGAGCCAGATTCCTGTATTGGAAATTTTCGGACCAACCATCCAGGGAGAAGGCATGGTCATCGGGCAAAAGACGATGTTCGTGCGCACCGCTGGCTGCGATTACCGCTGCTCCTGGTGCGATTCGGCTTTTACCTGGGATGGTACAGCCCGGGACGAGATCAGGCAGATGTCACCTGAGGCAGTCTGGGAAGAGCTGTACCGTCTCGGTGCAGACCGCTTTTCCCATGTCACGATCTCTGGCGGCAATCCTGCCTTGATCGAGGGCATCGGTTCGCTGGTTTCACTCTTGCAAGAAAAAGGAATTCGCACTGCCGTGGAGACGCAAGGCAGCAGATGGCAGGAATGGCTCGCGCAAATCGACGACGTGACGATTTCTCCCAAGCCTCCCAGTTCCGGGATGAAGACGGACTTTGACAAGCTGGATGAGATCGTCCATGGCCTCATCAATGGCGGGCATCAGGGCGTCAGTCTGAAGGTCGTTGTGTTCGATGACGAGGATTTTTCCTATGCACGCATGATCCACAGCCGCTATCCGCTGGTGCCATTCTATCTGCAGCCAGGCAACCGCGATTTGACCGATGCAGATACAAGGGAACTGCGTGACAAACTGTTGCAGTCTTTTGAATGGCTGATCGACCAGGCGATGGCAGCCCCAGACATGAACGACGCCAAGGTTCTGCCTCAGCTGCACGCCCTGGTCTGGGGCAACAAACGCGGGGTATAACGATAACGAATGAGGAAATGAGGGTAATAACGATATGACCAACCACGAAGAACGAGACTTGTCTTCACTCACGCTTCTGGGCAACCAGGGCACCACGTACAACTACACGTATGATCCAGGGGTTTTGGAAACTTTTGACAACAAGCATCCGTACCGCGATTACTTCGTCAAATTCAACTGCCCGGAATTCACCAGCCTCTGCCCGATTACCGGACAGCCCGACTTCGCTACTATCTACATCAGCTACGTTCCGGATATCAAGATGGTGGAGAGCAAATCGCTCAAGCTGTATCTGTTCAGCTTCCGCAATCACGGAGACTTCCACGAAGATTGCGTCAACATCATCATGAATGATCTGATCAAGCTGATGGAGCCGCGCTATATCGAGGTGTGGGGCAAATTCACGCCGCGGGGCGGCATCTCCATCGATCCGTACTGCAACTACGGCAAGCCGGGGACAAAGTATGAGGAGATGGCACATTACCGGATGATGAATCACGATCTGTATCCGGAAAAAGTGGATAATCGCTAATCTTTGTATTGAGGAATCTAATTGAAAATGTAAAGAGGTACTCAGAAACGAAAAGCGTCCCTGAGTACCTCTTTTTTTTTCACGATCGAACCCTTTAGCTCATCTTTAGTTGTTACTTTGAAACGCCTCAATTATGGTTTTTTAAAATATTGTACGTATTCAGAGACCCATTGGGCGAAGGTTCGTGCAGGGCGACCAGTAACCTGCTCGACGGTCGGAGCCACTGTATAAGCAGATTTTGGAGGGTTGGCATACCATCCTAGGACAAAATCGATGGCGTCCTCCGGCGCTCCCTGCTCCCTCATACGTTCTCGTGCCTGATCTTCGCTGAGCTCGATAAACTGGATATCCCTGCCGATCGTTGCACTGATAATCCGAACCTTATCGAATACTGTCAGGACTTCTGGGCCAGTCAGCGTGTAGATTTTTCCGGCGTGACCGTCACCGATTAATGCGGCTACCGCTACGTCAGCAATGTCGGCAACGTGAATCATAGCGCTGGGCGAGTTACCATATGGCTCCCGCACAATACCTTCCGTGCGAATTGACTCTGCCCACCCAAGCGCATTGGACATAAACTCAACAGGCTGGAGTAAGGTCCATTCGAGGCTACTAGCTTCTACGGCTCTCTCCACGGGTCCATTCTCGCCATTCCATAAAACCGAGACTCGCCGAACCCCTGCCTTTTGGGCCAATTCAACAATCTCAGGTCCGGTTTGCAGAGGGGTGTACCCGTCACTATCGAAGGTGATCAAGTGTATACCAGTAACCCCGTTCAGCGAAGGCGCAAGAGTCTTTGGCTCAGTAAGGTCGCCATACACTACCTCCACCCCTTCGGGTAGCTTTGCACTTGACGGGTTGCGCGTAAGTGCGCGCACATGATGGCCAGCCTCGAGAAGTTGGTTGACTATATGACGACCGACATTCCCTGTTGCTCCTGTTACTAAAATTGTCATTGTTCATCCTCCTCTACGGGTACATAATCCCGGTTTTCTTTCATTACTTTTATTTGCCTTTCCAAACGGACTTGCGCCTCATCCAATGCTTTTTTTTGCCGGATCACTTCATTCAGCTTGGTTTCATATATTTGCAGCAATGCTTCACAATACTCTTTCTCTTTCTCTTTCTTGTCGTACCTTAGATTCTCAGGACAATACAGAATATCTTTAATCTGGTCGGTTGTTAGACCTAAATGAAGATATAGTTGGATCGTATTAATAGCTTCGATAATCGAATCATCGAACTCGCGATAATTATTGTCGCGGCGAGAAACAGTGATCAACCCTTTTTTCTCATAATAACGTAAGGATCGAGGGCTGATCCCGGTCATTTTAGCTATTTGACTTATTTTCAAAGCTCCATCTCCCTTACTTTAATGATTGATTACATCATAAAGTATGACACTAGTGTCAAAGTCAAGTTAATTATTTTGAATTCTTCGCCGCGACGCGCATCCAACATGTAGCCGAGCTCGGGCTCCCCGCCCTCGGGACGGATGTGACCCTCACGCTCCGGGTCGCGCCGATCGAGCGTGATCATGCCGATCGTTGTTCCGTTGAGCTCGACCACGAAGAAGCTGAAGCGCTACTCGGGTACCTCGGGCAGCTTACGCTCGAGGTGCCCGGGTAGCGGTCGGGAACCCTCACAAGGCAGCTCTTGTTCTTACAGTTATACAACTATCGAATCTATCAGCTCATTTGACCAAATGGTTTTCGTTTTTATCAAATCCATAATCCCTTTCGACCTTGCAGACTCTCGTTTTGTAGCTGAGATACCAATCAGACATACCTCTTCTTTGAGCGATCACATGTCGTTCGTTCTGTTTCCATTTTTGTATAGCTTCGAGAGATTCCCAGTATGATACCGTAATACCTAAGCCTTCCCTTGCACTTTCTACACCTAAAAATCCAGGTTGGACAGATGCAAGTTTAACCATTTCCTCTGCCATTTCTGCATATCCTTGATCCCCTTCCGTTCTTTCAGATGTAAAAATAACGGCGTAATAAGGTGGTTGAGGAGTCTTTGCTATTCCGCTCATAAGTCCCTCCCGGATAAGTTTTGGATTGAGTTTCGTATAGTCATAAAATGAATATAAAGAAAAAGAAGTTCATGATTCAGAATAGTTCGATAACGATAGAGTGCGAAGTTTATGCAACGCTAATGAACAGAAAGGGGTCTCTTATTTCCTGATCAAACTCATAGCTGTTTTTTGGGGTTTAAATACTTGCGGATTTTACGCACCGCAGTCGGCTGGCTGATCCCTAGAAACCGCGCCAGCTTGGGCGTGCTGTTGTGCGTTTGATAGGCGCTCTGGATGATCTGCGCTTCAAACTCCTCTAGCATCTGTTCAAGTGTCTTGCCATCCTGCGGAACGGGCTTTTTCATGCTGCCCCTCACCGCTTCAGGCAAATCGTTTACGCCGATAACCTGTTCCTCCGCAGTTAAAATCAGCCGCTCCATCAGATGCTCCAGCTCCCGCACGTTACCCGGCCAGTGGTATTGCAGCAGCTGTTCCATAGCCTGCTCACCAAAACGCTTCTCTTTTCGATACAGCGTATTGAATCGCTGGGTGAACTGGGTAATCAACGTGTAAATGTCCTGCGGTCTTTCGCGCAGCGGCGGGATGTGGATCGGCACGACCGACAAGCGAAAAAAGAGGTCTTGCCGGAAGCTGCCCTCCTGCACACGTTTTTTCAGGTCCGCGTTGGTAGCGGCAATTAGACGAAAGTCCACCTGTCTCGGCTTGGTGCTTCCGACCCGATAGAATGTCTTTTGCTGAATCAGCGTAAGCAGCTTCACCTGCAGGCTTAGCGGTAATTCTCCGATTTCGTCGAGAAAAAGCGTTCCTCCTTCTGCTTCTTCAACAAGGCCATTTTTGCCCTGCTGCTTGGCCCCTGAGAACGAACCTGGCTCATAGCCGAACAGCTCAGACTCCAACAGTGTTTCCGGAATGCTCCCGCAGTTGATTTCCACCAATGGCTTCTCTTTGCGACCGCTATGCTCGTGGATGAACTTGGCAAGTACGTTCTTGCCGACGCCTGATTCTCCCGTCAACAGCACTGTCACGTCATATTCGGCCACTTTTTCCACTGACGAAATGACCTGTTTCATCGATGAGCTGGAAGCAACGATTCCCTCTGTGGTGTTGATCCGATTACGCAGTTCGTCCAGCTCGTCCTGAACCTTCTTCACATATTCCTTGAGCTGCACCAGCTCCGTCACGTCATAGGAGTAGCTGACCACCCACTTGATCTTACCGTCGTCGTCAAAAATCGGGTTGGCCGTCACCAGCACCTTGGCGCCTGATTTGGTCTCCTGAATCAGCGTCTGCTTCGATCTCTCCTTCAGCACTTTTTTCGTAATGGAGGGATTGAACACCTTACCTTCTTCCAGCTCAAAAACCGTTTTCCCCATGATCTCTTCACGCGGCATCAGGTAGAGCTGCTCCGAGACTTTGTTGGCATAGACCACTACACCCTGACCGTTGGAGATGATCAGGTCATTATGCACGGCGTCGAACACCCTCGCCCAATCGTACATCAGCTCGTCCATCTACCTGCCCCCCAATTGGTTCATTCTGACATTACTGTAACGAAAAAAACCGACAGACGCAATTCATCTGTCGGCCTTTTCTGTTTTGGCGTAGCCTGTGAGGAACCTACTCGGTCGTCGTGGCTTGCACGTAGGTTCCACGGTTCTGCCAGGAGATTGGCGGAACGGCGGGCAAATCCCCCGTTTGATAGAATTCGATCTGATTGCAATCCTTGTCGCAGGTGGCAGGGATCTGCCAATCGGCGGTCATGGTACCGAGTTCCTGCTTTGTAGCAGCATAGGCCTTTTCGAATTCGGTGGCGAGCAGCTTGCGACAATCTTCGGCGGACGCTCCGCAATACCGATGTTTCGGTTCGGGAGCCTGACCCGAATAGAAGCGGATTTCATCGGCAACCCGGGATAGCCAGGCGTTTGCCGTGTCCGGATATATGTTCAGCGAAGGCAGATTGTTGGTCTTGCCGGCTCCGTCGAGGATTTCGCTTCCGAGCTTCGGTTCGAACACGGAGCGCACGAGCGGATTCCAGAGGCGGTCAAGCAGCGCGATCCCAGGGCCGTGCTCAAGCAATCCATCGCCGGTGCTGTCGAGACGCAACCCTCCGGCGGCGGCCCAACGGTCGGCAAGCTTATATGCCTCTTCAGCTTCCTTGTCAGGAAGCTCGCCGACGAATTCGCGGATCAGCGGATAGATCCGCTGGGCCTGGAAGTCGGTCACCGCAGCTTTGGTGTGGATTTTGACGAGGTCGGTCAGGGAGATCGGCCCTTTCGCGACTGCATCCAAGGTTGGTTCCTTCAGCAACTGCACATGGTGGTCACTGGTTGCGGACCAATATTGATCCTTGGTTGGCCAACCAACCGCGGTTGCGTTGTTCCACCCTGCAATGACGCCGTCCGGACCGTTGATCGTTTGGGGGTAATGGGATTTGGGCGGTTTCTGGAAGGTGTAGCTGGAAGGATCGAACCCCTTCCAATCCCACTCGCCAGTCCCCCAGACAGGCAAGTCACGAGCGGCGCCAGGAGCCCGTACCGGCACCAGACCTGCATCGAAGCCGGCGATATCCTTCGTGTCAACGTACCACCAGCCGATATTGTAGGCCGTCCCGGTCACCACCTCGCCGAAGTCCGCCGCAGACTTGATGACGGAAGGCGAGAACAGCTGGGCGTGCGCGACGAAGTCCATTTCCTCGTGCATGTAATAGGTCCGGGCCTGCGCCAGGGCGACCGGTTTGCCATTGGACATGGCCCGCCCGATGACCGGCCCATGGACGCTGCGCTCGGACGTCAGGGTGTAGCTTCCGCCGTCTGCAAGCTGCCTGCTCTCGGTTCGGGACGTGAACGGTAGGCACTTGCCCTTGTAGAGATAGTGAGTGGACTGGATTGTCGCAGCTTTTCCGTCCGGCTCACAAAGAACTTCGGCGAATGTATCGGCCTGATCAGGAGGCAGGATCGTGATCGACCAGGCATAGTTTTCTCCTCGCCCCGCGACATAAGGATAGGGTCCGCTGATTTCCAGAATGCCGCGGGCCTTGAAGTCCGGAGCAACAATGGCGATCTCGGAATCGAAATTGTGCGGTGTGGCGTAGCCATCCTGGGGGCCTTGCACGGCCAATGGATGGCCGGTAACGGAGTGCTTGGCGGCCACCAGCAAGGCATTGGAGCGCACCTTCGGAACCATGGCCAGATCCATATCCAACGAAGCCTTCTTTTGCCCGACCCGGAGAATTTCCCTCGGCTTATAACTGCCGAGATCGAGCATTGCGATCGATGCCGGATTGACCGCCAGATCGACACTCTGCACTGCGGGCAGGCTTACGGACGTACGGGCGTTCGGCTTGGACCGGAGATCTTCGTAGACCGACTGTGCCTGGTCGCCGAACTTGGTCTCGAGCTGCGCCAACAATAGCGCGTTAGCCTCTTCGCCCGCTTTGAGACCTCCGCCCCAGGAAATATGATTGAACGCTGCCATGGCCATTACGTCGGTTACATCCCAACGCTGGGGCTTGATATTGCGGTGGACATATTCAAGCGGCAGGAGCGAGGGGTCCGCTTCGATCGCATCGAGATAGGCGTTCAAACCATCAACATGGGCTCGTATGTCTTTCGCGGCCTGTTTGCCCCAATAGCCATACGCCACCTCGAGGCGGTCGAACATCGCCTGATATTCTTCCTTCGAGTAGTCGATCAGGCGAAAGGTTCGAGCATCGGATTGCAGGTTCGCGTCGTTCTCACCGCGGCCAAGAAACTCGGCGCTGCGCGCCCACCATTGTGCTCGAAACTCTTCCATCTGCCAGAGCCGATCTTGTGCTCTCGCATAGCCGACGCCGAACATCGCGTTCTCGCGCGTGTCGCCCTTGACGTGGGGGACGTTGTGGGTCTTGTCACGAACAATCTCTACGCCGGCTCGCGGCGAAATACGCGACGCCACATCCTTCGCAGGTACTTCAAAGTCGGCCGGCTTGAAGTATTTTGAAAGCTCGTTTTCCGTGAGGTGATC
>DASQMM010000639.1:0-4065 GCA_035645495.1 Brevibacillus sp.
AAATTTTTATCTTCTACCCGAACGACTATCATCTATATTTTTTCCATAAAATATCTCGTCCATTTCCCATTTCAAAGCGTCCGTGATCCTCTTCTCCTCCTCCACACTTAACTCTTTCGTGGTATATCCAAATAAATAGTTGTCCAAATCGAATGCTCGTAACTTGCATTTCGTATGAAAAATATTCTCTTGATATACGTTGACATCAATCATGTCATATTGTTTCCTAACATCTTCGGGAATGTAGTTCTGGATCGAACTGATTTCATGGTCAATAAACAGTTTTTGTCCATTAATGAGCCTTGTGAAGCCCCGGACGCGATAATCGATCGTCATAATATCGGTATCGAACGAGCTAATTAAGTAGTCCAGTGCTTTTAGCGGTGAAATCTCTCCGCACGTAGACACGTCTATATCCGCTCGAAAGGTACAGATTCCTTCATCAGGATGATATTCAGGATACGTGTGAACAGTGATGTGACTTTTATCCATCTGTATGACGACAGAATTCGGGAGTGATTCGTTTATACTCTTTGGAGAGTCCTCGTCAATCGGTCCCTCCGATACCAGCATGGTTACGCTAGCACCTTGAGGCACGTAGTCTTGCTTGGCAATATTAATGACATGTGCTCCAATGATATCGGACACATTCGTTAAGATATGCGTTAAGCGATCCGCATTGTATTGTTCATCGATATAGACTAGGTACGCTTCCCTTTCTTCTCGGGTTTTCGTATAACAGATGTCAAACATGTTGAAGCTCAAGGTTTTCGTTAAGTTGTTAAAACCGTGTAAAATGATTTGTTGTTCCGATAATTGATTCATCGTATTCAACCCCATTTTTATTGAGATTAGCTCAGACCGTATTCTATCCAATTGACGTGAAGATTACACTTTATCCAAAACACGGCCCATCAGATTTCACGACGGGTAAATGCCCAAAACAGCAAGGCTATGGCACTCACCGAGGCGCCCAGCAAGCATACTCCGTTCCAGCCTGCGTATGCGTAAATGGTGGTTGAAGCGATAGAACCTGCAGCACTTCCAACGGAATAGAAAATCATATAGCTGGCAGTAAGACGACTGCGTGAATCCGGGTGCTTTCGCAGAATCATGCTCTGGTTCGTAACGTGGACAGCCTGAACCGCGAAGTCCAGAACAATCACCCCAACGATCAATCCCCACAACGAATAGTCAGCGTAACGGATCGGCAGCCAGGATAGAAGCAGCAAGGTTAACGCAACACCGGTAGTCCGCTGTCCCAAGCCACGATCAGCGAGACGCCCTGCCTTCGCTGCCGCTAATGCTCCGGCTACTCCAGCCAGTCCGAACGCCCCTATCTCGCTATGTGAAAGAGAGAACGGCGGTGCGCTCAGTGGCAGCACCAGCGAAGTCCACAGGATGCTGAAAGCCGCAAAAATAAGCATAGCCAATATCCCGCGGACACGAAGCAACCGTTCTTGTACAAACAAAAGAATCACAGAGTGAAGCAGTTGCCAGTACGATAATGATGCCTTTTCACGATCTACATTCGGCAGCATCCGATATAAGATGCCTGCCAGAAGAAGAGTAATCCCTGCCGAGACAAGATAGACGGCACGCCAACCGGAAAAATCTGTAATGATGCCTGCAACGGTTCGAGCAAGCAGAATTCCGATCACAATTCCGCTTGTGACGGTGCCGATTACACGTCCACGTTCTGTCGGATCAGCCAACGTCGCGGCAAACGCGACGAGAGTCTGTGTCACGACTGCAAGCAAGCCAACCCCAGCAATGCCCGCAAGCAATACCTTGATACTCGGGGCATTGCTCACCACAACGAGTGCCAGTACAGACAGCAGCATTTGACACACGATGAGTTTTCGTTGATTCCACAAATCACCGAGCGGCACCAACAAGAGCAATCCCACCGCATAACAAATCTGTGTAACAGTAATGATGATCCCGATCGTCGAATGATCAATCTCCAACTCGCTTGCCATGGCATCGAGAAGCGGTTGGGCATAATAGATGTTGGCTACCGCCATCCCGCTTGCAACTGCAAACAACAATGCCATATAGCGAGACATGGAAAAGGCAGAACCAGATTGTGGACTATTCTCTTTCCAACAGCTTTCGGCTATGGCGGATGATTCTTCGCCCCTCTTCGTCATTTTTTGAAACATCTCCATTCATTTTACAATTATGCCCGATATAACATACCGATCGGTACAAAATAAATCTGTTTTAAAAAGTAACTCACATTTCCCTTCCTGTCAACCAAATGATTTTTATTGACTTGAATTTATGCAGCCATTAGAATGTTTTTCATACCGATCATTACAAAAAATAACGAATAAAGAATCAGGTAACAAAAATGTTTTGTGAAAGAGGGCATTTATGATGGTTCGACCACGTGAATTTGATGAGGAACAAGCATTGGATGCAGCCATGCGGCTCTTTTGGGAGAAGGGATATGAGGCGACATCTTTAAGTGATTTGACAGCCAGAATGGGAATACAGCGTCCAAGCATTTACTCCGCCTTTGGTGACAAGAAAGAATTATTCGAATCCGCACTTCGCAAATATACAAAAATGCATGCTTCACAAATCCGAAATAAGCTCCAGCACAACGACTCCGTAAAGGAAGCGTTTCGGTCACTTTTTACGGGCTTGGTCGATGATGAGTATAATCAAAGCCCGAATAAAGGATGCTTTTGCATTAATACGATGGTGGAGCTTGCCCCTCACGATGAAAAATTCGAAATCCTGACAAGGGAACATCAGATGTATCTTTCCGCTATTTTTCAGGAAGCCCTTGAACGCGGTATACGTTCAGGGGAACTTACGGCCAGCACGAATCCCAAAGCATTGGCGCAGACTCTGGTTGTTTCGTTAATCGGTCTTACGGTGCTCCTGAAATCGCGCCCTGATCGTTCATTTGTGGATAATTCCATAGAGTCCAACCTTGCCTTGCTTAAATAAGATCAAAAAAGCAATCGAAAAGAAACGGTAAATCCTTCCTTGTTGTAGAATCAATAATAATATGTAGTTCATTCGTATAAGGGAGGAATATTCATGCTACCTATCACCCCGCATTTGTGGTTCGACAAGGAGGCAAAAGAAGCCGCGGAGTTTTATTGCTCTATATTCCCAGATTCCAAAGTCACAAACACGACGACCTTACACGAT
Source organism: Brevibacillus sp. (assembly GCA_035645495.1). Lineage (GTDB taxonomy): Bacteria > Bacillota > Bacilli > Brevibacillales > Brevibacillaceae > Brevibacillus. The sequence goes on from DASQMM010000639.1 coordinate 3,172, forward strand.
ACGCCCTCGGGTGATTGCGATCTCGTTTCGTTCCTCGTCTGCGGGCATCCGTTTATGGCCATTTCTGCGGGTCCTTTCTTTACACTCAATCCTTCTATCTCGTTTATGGTTAATTTCGATCCATCCCGAGAGATGAACGCTAGAGAAAAACTCGACGAAGTGTGGAACAAGTTGGCTGAAGGCGGTACTCCGCTTATGGCGATTGGTAAGTACCCGTTCAGTGAACGGTATGGCTGGATTCAGGACAAATACGGTGTTTCATGGCAGCTCATTCTGACGAATCCGGATGGGGAGCCTCGCCCCACGATTATCCCCTCTCTCTTGTTCGTCGGCGACAACTGCGGCAAGGCGGAAGAGGCGCGCGAGTTCTATCTTTCCATCTTCCGAAATGCCAAACCCGGCTCCCTCTTCCGGTATGGCCCCGGCATGGAGCCAGACAAAGAAGGGACGGTTATGTTCAGTGACTTCATGCTGGAAAACACCTGGTTTACAGCAATGGACAGCGCGCACGAGCACAAGTTCCAATTTAACGAGGCGATTTCCCTCTTGGTCAATTGTCAGACGCAGGAGGAAATTGATTACTACTGGGAACATCTATCCGCCTCGCCCGAAGCTGAGCAGTGCGGCTGGCTGAAAGACAAATTCGGTGTTTCGTGGCAGATTTACCCCGCCGCTCTGAACGAGATGATGGCCAAGGGCACGCCGGAACAACGCGATCGCGTTACGCAGGCCTTCTTGAAAATGAAAAAGTTTAACATAGAGCAATTGGAAAAAGCATTTCTAGGGAATTAACCAAATAAAAGTCATGGCACCTAACGCCGTCCAACAAGTGGACGGCGTTAGGTGAATTATTCCCGATTCAGGATCTCGAGGCTGCAGCCTTTCTTGCATGCA
>DASQMM010000640.1:0-1945 GCA_035645495.1 Brevibacillus sp.
AGCATGATTTCCCCTTTTGCCACCTGGTTGCCCTTGATTTTAATCATATATTCATTGGGACGAAGCTGAATGTTGTCACGAATCCGAATGACCGGAACAACAATCCCCATCTCCAAGGCGATCTGGCGTCGAATCATGATGACGCGATCCAGCAAGTCTCCACCCTGCCGCACATCAGCCAAGGGGATCAAGCCATAACCAAACTCGAACTCGATCGGGTCGACTTGTAGAAGATTGACGACGCTTTCCGGGCTGCGTACCTCTTCGATTTGCTGTTCTTCCACCAGATCTGCAGATTCTTGCAGCTCGTTTTTTTGTTTACTGGCGAGCTTCCAGCCTGCAAAGGCCAGAATCCCGACCACAGGTATCACTGGCAAAAGTCCAATTGGTGTGAACAAACCAAGCAGCAGGATGCATCCCGAAACAATATACAGCAAGCGTGGGAAGCCAAACATCTGCTTCGCAATATCCTCACCCAGGCCTTCTCCCGATGTGGTGCGGGTTACGATAATACCGGCAGCCGTGGAGATCAGCAACGCCGGAATCTGGCTGACCAGAGCATCCCCGACTGACATGGTAGTGAAGCGGGAAGCCGATTCTGCGAAGCTCATACCATGAATCAACATCCCGATGATGAATCCACCGATGATGTTGACAATGAAGATGACAATACCGGCAATGGCATCCCCTTTTACGAATTTGCTCGCACCATCCATCGAGCCGTAAAAGTCTGCTTCATTTTCGATTTTCTTGCGTCGTGCCCTTGCATCCGCTTCCGTAATCATGCCGGCATTCAGGTCCGCATCGATGCTCATCTGCTTACCCGGCATCGCATCGAGCGTAAAGCGAGCGGCTACCTCTGCGACGCGCTCGGAACCCTTTGTGATGACGATAAATTGAATAATAATGAGGATCAGAAAGACAACGAAGCCTACCACCTGGTTACCGCCGACGACGAAACTTCCGAAGGTCTCGATTACCTTGCCACCCTCTCCTTCCGAGAGAATGTTGCGCGTCGTCGATACGTTCAGTGCTAGGCGAAAGAGTGTAGTAATGAGCAACACGGTAGGAAAAATAGAAAAATCCAGAACTTCCTTTGTATACATCGACACAAGCAAAATGGTTAACGCAAGGGAGATGTTGAGAATCAGCAGCAAGTCAAGCAGCTCTGAAGGGAGTGGGATCACCATCATGACCACAATACTGATAACAAATAAGACGGTTCCTAGCTCTTTATATCGAAATCCCACTGTAGATCCTCCTTCCTCTTATTTCACTTTCCCCTGCAGCTTGTAGACGTACGCGAGAACTTCCGCGACCGCTTTAAACAACTCTTCGGGAATTTGTTGACCAATCTCGACCTGACTATAGAGAGCCCGGGCCAAGGGCTTGTTTTCCATTGTAATGATACGGTGCTTTTTCGCGACTTCCCTGATCTTCAAAGCAAGGTAGTCCTGTCCTTTGGCGATCACCGTAGGGGCGCTCATATCGTTCGCATCGTAGCGAATCGCTACGGCGAAGTGAGTAGGGTTGGTAATGATGACATCCGCTTTGGGCAAATCCTGCATCATCCGTCTTACGGCCATGCTTCTTTGTCTTTCGCGGATTTTCCCTTTAATTAACGGGTCACCCTCCGCTTGCTTATGTTCATCCTTGATGTCCTGCTTGGACATGCGCAGATTTTTCTCATGTTCGTAGCGTTGGTATATGTAATCCAGGATCGCAAAAATGAAAAGCAGTAATCCAATATAGACGCCCAGCTTCACCACTTTTCCAGCGGCAAAGGTTAGAACAGCTCCAAGGGAGAGCAACGATAGCTGAACCAATTCTTCTTTTGCGTCCCATAAAATAAGATAAGCAACAAAAATTCCGGCACTGATTTTCAATAGCGATTTAAAAAGTTCAACAATGGATCGCAGGGAGAAGAGTTTTTTCGCTCCTTTAA
>DASQMM010000641.1:0-4549 GCA_035645495.1 Brevibacillus sp.
AGATCGACTACAAGGATTCCATGATGGGCGGAGGCTTTGCGATCCACAACCCAAATGCTGTCGCTTCTTGTGGCTGCGGTTCGTCGTTCAAGACGGCCTTGGCGAAGGGCAAGGAAGAGAAGTGTGACGATTAATCTGCTCAGCAATCCCGAAACTGAACAAGAACAACCCCACATGTATGATGTAGGGTTGCGGATAACGACCTTCTTAACGGTGAAATACGACACCTCGTTAGGGAGGTCTTTTTCATGGAGTTATAAGAAGTGCCAGAAGCGGAAAGGGGACGTACCTTGGAACAAAATATGGAAAGCCACAGAGGCTGATTTTCTTACTTAAGCTGCCTTGGATAATAAGAATATCCGGGATGTTTTACTATAAATTGTTTTTCCTTACGCAATACGTTCATGAATTCTGGTCCTAAATGTAGGTTTTGTTGTACTAATTGATGAGGTGTGAGCGCCATCCACTGATTAAGTGATATATCTTCAAAACGATCACTCGCAAACAACTCCAAAGCCCACACGCTTTGGTCACCGGTGTTTTGGATGTAGTGTCCGAAGGCGCGAGGTACATAACCTACATCTCCAGAACGAAAATCGAAGGTGCGAGCCGTACCATTGGGGGCCATAACCGTCATGCGAGCCGTGCCTGAGATATAATATTGCCATTCATCTTGGTTTGGATGCCAATGCATTTCTCTCATTGAACCCGGTTTGATTTCCAACAGCGATGCTGCGATTTGAGTGGAAATAGGAAAGTTGGTAGAATCCACAATCCGCACGGTACTTCCGCCCGGAGTTACAATCGGCTCTTGTGAAAGTAGTCGGTGTGTAAAGGTTTTCGGTACGAAACCGTATGGGTCAGTCACCTGCTCACTTTCAATTGGACCGGGAACATTTGCTTGAAAAATGTATAACTGATGATTCGGGATATTGGCAAAAGTGCTTGTTGGAACACCAAAATTCGCTGATAGTACGTCCTTTGGCGTATGTGCGAACCAATCAGAGATAGATAAAGTATTAAGGTCAGAGAAGTTACCGTCAGGGAAGACGAGTAAAAACTCGCAACCTTCTTCCAACCCTTGAATTGAGTGAGGAATTCCGGGCGGGAAGTACCATAGGTCTCCCACGCCTACGTCAGCAATGAAGTTCCTTCCGTTCTGGTCAACGGATGTAATTCGCGCTCGCCCCACAAGCATGATGGCCCATTCCGCTTGCTGATGCCAGTGCAACTCACGTACACCACCCGGAGTCAGAGCCATATTCACCCCAGCAATTGTGGTCGCAATCGGAAGTTGTCTAACGGTCACTTCCCGTGACCAGCCACCGTAATTTAACTGCATGTATGTGTCGGAGAAAGAGAACTTCAAGTTGGGAAGCGTTCCTGCGTCGGTGGTAGGAGGAACCAACATGTCGGGGTTCTCAAGGTCTCGCATAACGTCCCTTGGACCTAAATCCCACCATCCGGCACCATCCCTTATCGGTTGTGGTATATATCCGTTCCTTGTTTGCTCCTGCAAAATTATCTACTCCTCGTTCTAAACAACTTGTATTCGACATTGGTGCAAATGCCTAAATTAAGTTATGAATAAAATTGGAAATGGGAAATATGTCCTCTGCAAGAAACGGAGCAATTACTGTTACTAAGGTATTTTGAAAATGGGCAAAAGTACCTTTCCTATCGATGGATTGAGTCTTGATAAATTTTGAATGAAAGCTCATAATAGGAACATGCGTTCGATATATGAGGTGATATGTTTGGCGAAGAAAATGGATGATCTATTCGATAGCATCAGGGTGATATTGCCGGAACAGCGAGCAGCTATCCTTGAGAACAATGAAATCCTTGGGTTTGAGCCGCGTCCGGAAATTGACGAAGAGGATTTCGGCGAAATGTGCTTCCGGATCTATGATTCAACCCAGTATAACTACCCGATCAACGTGAAGTGGTTCGTTCCACAAAAAGGCGACCTCGGCACGTTCGAGTCCGCATGGGGCGTAGTGCGTGAGATTGATAAGAAGTACGAACGGTTCAAACTTGTCAGTGATTGGGAGTCCCATTGGATAAACGTGCGGGATCTCGTGAGTGTAAAGAAGTGATCGGCGGAGGCCCACCGGCGAGAAATCGTTGATGGGCCCTTTCTTTTATGTAGGCATCGCTTTGCCACGTCGAAAGATTTATAGGTTCCTATCCACCAGACTGGCGGATACCGGCTCGATCCCCAACTCGCGCATCCAGATGGAAAGCTGTCCGACGTGGTGAATTTCATGTGCGATGAGGTGGCGAAGAATGTTCCCTTGTGTGTAAGGGCGGTCATTCCAGGAGATGTCGACTAACTCATGCTCGAGGTCGCTGGACCAGTTCTCGATGAAGGAGCGGACTTCGTGATGCCAGGAATCAGAAAGCTCCCTGACGAGTGAAAGCGTCTGGACCTGCTCATAAGGAACCTGTACGTCTGGTTTTCCAGCAATCCCGCGAATCCAGCTGTATTCCACGTCCACGATGTGATACAGCGTGTAGAGAATGCTGCCCGCACCCCCGACACGGTTGACTAGCAGTTCTTCATGGGGGACGAGTTGACAGCGTTCGAACCACTCCGCGCGTATTTGCCAGTTATATAAAAACAGCTTTTTCATGTTCGAGTCCTCCTATCCGCCGTTTCCTCCCAGTGTATCCGATTCTTTCCTGCTTGTCTGGTGTATTTTTACATGCGTCTGTATCGGTCTTCGCTTCCTCCACGTAACTACAATTGAATATGCAAAGAGGAGCGACGTACGATGACGGAAGGTACGGGACATACAAGGATTTTGGGGTTAGGCGCAGGCTCGCTGGTTCTCGCCATCTGGGCGGATCTTCTGTTCTACGGCAAAGCGCCGGGAATCTCGTATCCTTTGTTTTTACTCAGTCTTTACGGGTTGTTCTGGTGGCAAGCAAGGGAGAACGGGAGAGTGAGCTTTCACCGACGTCACGCTTTTTCCTTGGGAATGACGGTGCCGATCCTGCTGCTTGCTTTTACATTTCTCTTTTTCTCCAACTCTTTGTTTCACATCGTGAATTTCTTGCTTGTTCCTTTTTTGTTTGTCGTACAAACGATCCTGTTGACCGAGCGGAACCACAAAAAGTGGTATACGTTAGGCTTTCTCGGGGATTTGATTGAAATCGCTTTACTCTACACGCTGCGCCATATCCGCGTGCCTTTTGGCGGAATCAAAGATTGGATCAAAAGCAGGGTCGACCAGAAAAAGTATGGCGTCGGCAAAAAAATCGCGACCGGGATCGGGGTCTCTCTTCCTATCTTGTTTGTTGTATTGTCCCTCTTGTCACAGGCAGACGGCGTGTTCGGGTTTTTCCTGGGTGAGATCCCCCGTCTGTTTTGGGAAACAGTTTCCGTGGAAACGCTGTTTCGCCTCTTCCTGATTGGAGCCTTGGCGGTCGGCATGTTTGCTTATTTTTTCACGCTTGTAGGCAAGTGGGAGCCTTTTGCAGAAATTCCTGTACCCCAACAGGAGGAAAAGCCGATTGTCTGGGACGGGGTTGTCCTGGTAACGATGTTGACGATCATGAATGTGGTGTACGTCGCATTTACAGCCGTTCAGATCTCGTACTTGTTTACGGGGGAGAAGATGCTTTTGCCCGAGGGGATGACCTATGCGGAGTACGCCAAGAACGGATTTCATGAACTGGTTATGGTCACGTTGATCAATTTTCTTATCCTGATTACCACGATGCATTTTGCTTCGCGCGCAAAACACGGGGTCTATCGGGTTGTTCAGGTCTTGCTTAGCTTACTGACTGTATGTACAGGCTTTATGCTCTTTTCTGCGTACTTTCGGCTTTCGTTGTACGAAGCAGCATACGGCTATACCTATTCGCGGCTGTTGGGCCACGCCTTCATGATTTATCTGTTGGTCGTGTTTCTGATCGGGCTGCTCAAAATCTGGAGAAACGGCTTTTCCCTGGTCAAATACTACGCGATTGTCGGCCTGATCGCTTACGTCGTGATCAACTACATCAACATCGATGCGATTATCGTGAAAAACAACCTGGCACGCTATGCCGAGACGGGGAACATTGACCTCGATTATCTCACGAGGCTTTCAGATGACGCGTATCCTTATTTATTGGCTTTGACGAATGATCCGCAGATGGGAGAGCGAGTCAAGGAAAGGCTTCAGAACCGCGTGGAAGAGGAGCGGGAGTCGGAGTGGAACTGGCAATCGTTTAATTTGTCTACTTATCTGGCGATGAAAAAAGTGGAGGAAGCAATAGGGAATTGATCCCCATATCTTTTTGTAAAGGGAGGTCATAGACATGAAGATCCTTATTGCCATTATCGCGGTTGCTGGTCTACTTACGGCCTTAGCAGCGCTTTCTATCAGCTTGAAAAACCGAAGAGATCGTTAGCCAGCTTCGCGGTCCGCTCGTTATCTGGAAAAAGGGTGTGAAAACAATGAGCCACCTCCTTTTCATATGCATCATGATAGGTATGGCAATGCTGCTGTATCACACCTTTCTGGTACGCACGACCATTGCAGAATGCCGCGCGCCC
>DASQMM010000642.1:0-2506 GCA_035645495.1 Brevibacillus sp.
GGACCCGACCGGTGGCTGCACGTATTATTTCAACCCCGCGACGGCGACTTCAAAGTGGATCTGGAGTCGACCGCAAGCCAAGAAAATCGGCAAACACATTTTCTGTCGTTAATCACCAGTATATGAAGAGGAGGAGTGGCAAGGGATGGTATACGGAGCAGTGTCGCGCGTTCTTTTTCCCGTCGCGATCGTAGCGTTGGTCGGAGCGGGGATGTGGGGCTATCAGGAACACAACGAGAAAAATTCAATCTTGATCAAAGCGGAGAATTCGTATCAGCGGGCTTTCCACGATTTGACCTATCACGTCGATCAGCTGCATGACGAATTGGGAAAAGCATTGGTAGTCAACTCTCGAAAGCAGATGACTCCGACTTTGACGAATGTCTGGAGACTGGCTTACGCAGCTCAATCGGATGTAGGGCAACTGCCGCTCACGTTGATGCCGTTTAATAAAACAGAGGAAATGCTGTCGCGCGTAGCTGATTTTTCCCATCGGGTAGCGGTTCGTGATTTGAATAAAGAACCACTGACCCAGAAGGAATACGGGACCTTGAAAAGCCTGCACAAGCATGCTGCCGACATACAAGACCAGCTGCGCAAAGTGCAGGGGAATGTGATTGACAAGCAATTGCGCTGGATGGATGTGGAGACGGCGCTCGCCTCGGATGACAAACAATCAGACAATACGATAATCGATGGCTTCAAAACAATCGAGAAAAAAGTCCAGGAGTATCCGGAACTGGATTGGGGCGCTGGCATTCAGAGTCTCGACAAGAAAAAGCAAATGCGGATCAAGGGCATTGACGGCAAAAAGATCAGCAAGGAAGAAGCAAAAAGGATTGCGTTGGATTTCGTCGGTAAGCAGGAGGGCAAAGGGGTCCGTGTAGATGTAGACGAAAACGGAAAAGGCGAGGAATACTCCGCGTATAGCGTTCGTATTCATACCCCCAATGAGCGGAGCTCGATCAACATGGATGTGACGAAGCGTGGCGGCAAGGTCGTTTGGCTGATGGATGAAAGACAGATCGGGAAAGAGAAGATATCGATTGAGCAAGCTCGCAAAAGCGGCCAGAAATTTCTTCGGGCCCATGGTTACGGGGATATGGAAGTTTCGGAAGTGGACAACTATCAAGGCTCTGCTGTCTTTACATTCGTTCCCGTGCAAGATGGTGTCCGCATCTATCCTGATTCCGTAGTTGTCGAAGTGGCGCTGGATACGGGGAACGTACATGCTTTCAATTCGACCGAGTACCTGTTCAACAACAAAAAAAGGACGATTCCTAAGCCGAAAATCAGCAAGGAACAAGCAAGAACACATGTAAATCCTGCTGTGAAGGTAACCGGACAAAGACTTGCCTTGATTGAAGGGAAAAGCGATGGCAATGAAGTTCTGGCCTGGGAGATGAACGGCAACTTCGAAGGCAATACCTACTTGATCTACATCAATGCTGAGACAGGGGATGAGGAAGAGGTAGTCAAAATGGTCACAGGCGGGGGCAATCAACCAAACGCTACTCGATAAAACATGGGGGGAAGCCTGAAAAAGGGGCTTTCCCTGTTTTCCGTTTGTAGACAAGAGTATATAATGAAAGCATGAGAGGGAAAGGGAGGAACGCTGCAATGATGCTTCCGCGGATTGGACAAACCATAAGACTAAACGTAATAAGTTCCTCTGAAGAAATACTCGCTCAGTCCTTTAAGAGCAGGATTACAGACAACAAGGAAGGAATTGCCTCCATCGAGCTGCCAACCAGCGAGAGCACGGGCAGAACCGTATTGCTCGAAGTCGGGACGCCTTGCCTCGTATGGTATTTGGGGGAGGACGGGTCGCGTTACGAGTTTGAGACTTCGATCGTTGGCAGACAAACTGAGCCGATTCCAGTCATGTTGCTCGGTTTGCCTGAGAAAGGGGACATTCGCCGTACACAGAGACGCAATTATTTACGTATCGATACTTCGCTCGATATTGCTGTCAAATTGAACGATCCCATACGTAACTATCATTTTCTCACTCGAACGGTGGATGTGAGCGGAGGAGGACTTTCGTTTACCTGTAAAGATTCCTACACAATACAAGAAAATGACAAAATCCAGGTGTGGATTTCCCTGCCGAATAGAGCGGGGACAGTGCAGCATGCTTCTGCTGAATTGCAGGTAGTTCGTCAAAAGCCTGCTGAAGAAAAAGGAATGCACCAGTGGGTTTCTGGGAAATTTATACAAATAAGCGAGTCCGATCGTGCCAAAGTAGTGCGGGCCTGCTATGAAAGACAATTGGAATTGCGCAAAAAGGGTGTCATGGAGTGACACCAGACAGGATGGGACATCATGACAAGCCGCTACAACGAGAGATTCCGTCGTTTTTCCCAACGAATCGAGAAGGTCATCATCGCTGGCATTGTGATCTGCTTTATCGTGATGGTGGGCAGCGAACTGCTGTTTCAATACGACCCGGTTCGCGCGTTTTTGATTGAGACGCAAAGACTGGAAGGGGTTTCAGAAGCTCCGT
>DASQMM010000643.1:0-4636 GCA_035645495.1 Brevibacillus sp.
AATAAAGCAAATGCCCCTTACTGATAGGTTTATGCCATTCCAATTCATCGGCATCCAAATTTATTCGCCTCACTAACTATTGTGGTAAGTCAAATCGCACCCGCAACAAGGACATTGGATCAATTCCTCTTCGCACTCCTCGTCTGTAAAAGTGGGGTGACCTTTTGAAGAGTCCCACTTGCACCGCTCACAACGATTCACTGGTATCACCGTCCCCTTATCTCCCTACACAAAATGTTAAGTACCGAACTCGAATATGTTCATCTGGGCCGTTTCTTGCTGGATCCTCTTCTCAGCAATCTCAATATAGTCCGAGTTCATTTCCGTTCCGATAAAATTTCGTCCGAGTTTTTTGGCTACTATCGCTGTTGTTCCAGATCCCATGAACGGATCAAGAACATTGCCTCCCTGCGGGCTTCCGGCAAGTATGCACGGCCAGATTAGTTTTTCGGGGAAAGTAGCGAAGTGGGCCTCCGGGAATGGCTGCGTCGCTACCGTCCATACGCTCCGCTTATTCCGCATGCCGCTGTACTCGACTGGCTCCCTGTCAGGTCGGTGCTGCTGCACTTCCCCTGGCTTTGGAGATTCGTTCACAGCTCGAGCGAATGAATTTGCCCTTGAACGTCCGGTTCTATGAATGGAGCCGTGAGATCCCGGTTCCGTATCCCATCCAGTTGGCACCTTAAAGTTACCTCGAGCTGTCCGCCTTCCGCCTTCCTGGTTATCAAATGTACTTCCCTCTGTGTATGCCCCGCCTCGGAATCCGTTTGCCCACTCGTCCTGGGTGCCCTGCTCCTTGATCGCTTCGGAATCGTAGAAGTAGCGCTCTGACTTTGACAGCAGAAACATGTATTCATGGGCCTTCGTAGGTCGATCCCTAACGCTCTCAGGCATTGGATTGGGTTTGTTCCAGATGTTGTCCATTCGGAGATACCAGCCGTCTGCTTGGAGAGCAAATGCAACTCTCCACGGTATTCCGATCAGATCCTTTTGTTTCAGCCCTGATGGTTTCTGCCTTCCTGGACGACTTCGGTCGATGTCTGCTTGTTTATCCGATAGGTAGTGCTTGCCATGCCAGCGCTCATTGAATCCCTCGTCACGTCGTGGCCCAGCCCCAGCGTAGCTATCACCAAAGTTCATCCATAACGTTCCGTCATCCCGCAGCACTCGCCACACTTCCCGGAAGACAAGAACCATGTGGGCGACGAACATCTCCGGCGTCGGCTCCAAACCAAGGCAGCCTTTCCATGCAGGAACAGAAATCTGCGGTAGGCCCGGCATTGGGCTGTAAGTCAGTTCTGGCCAATCGGTACCAGGAAGCCCGTAGTCGCGCAGCCCCCAATATGGAGGGCTGGTCACGCAGCAATGGAAGAACTTTTCCGGCAGCGTTGGCATTACTTCGATCGTATTGCCTTGTATGATCTGATCCAGTTGCACCTGACGGCCTCCTTTCCGTTCGTTTTATCTCTCTGAGCATTTTGTTAAGCACCTTCGTAGAGGTGGTTCCATGTCAACTGGAACCATTTATCGGCCTTGCCCTTGATCCGTTCTTCGTAGAACAGTCCAAGCTCAGCTGCATCTTCCAGCCATGGTCGTTCCCGCAGATCATCCATCCATTGCTGTTGAATGGCTTCAGCAAGCTCCGAGTTGATCAAGGCTTGCGGATCGGCACCATGCGTCCGCGCTATCCGTTCGTTCATCCGCTGCGCTTCCATCACTGCTTCGAACAGCTCCATGCGCGCTTTCACCGTGAAGGTGCCTTCGCCGTAGCAGAGGACTTTGCCGTTCCGCATCCGACCGGCTCGATTCCGAGGGTCCTTGTACATGGAGATGATTAGCTCCCGCAGCTCAACGTATGGCTCAAACCAGGGCTTCTTCTTGGCGGTTTCCTTCGTACTCTTGTCGATGGTCACTACCGGGCAGATCACGCAGCCGAATCTTGCCCCGCACGCTTCCGCTGTCTCTCCTTTGCCAGCTTTTCGCTTTGAGAGACCACACTCACCGGTCGCGTCCTTGTATATCTGGCTGATTTCCTCAGCGTCGCCCCACGGTGTTTTCCGCTCGGCCAGATAGCCCCATACATCCTCGACAGTAAACTCTACGATTGGCATCATTGTCCTAATGGTTCTGCCCTTCTTCGTAACCTCTTCGCTGAAATATTTACTGGATAGATGCTTGTCCACGCTCTTCTCCCGTTCCTTTGACTCGCCTCGTCTGGCTCCAAGGAGTTTCATCGTCGGTCTATACTCTTCCTCGAATCTTTCCATTGGCTCCAGCTTCATCCGATCCGTGCAATACAGTCGACTTTTGGCAGGGAGTGGATAGCCCAATCCAACAATCTGAAAAAGAAGGTGGTTCCTCAAGTCGGCCTTTACTTCGTGGATCTCGAATGGCAGTCCATGTTTCTCAATAGTCACCTGCATCCGTTCGAACTCACGCTGTTTGGTCGGGTCCGTTGTCAGATCCAAACCGGTCTGTGCTGACACGATGTGAATCTTCCGACTCCGTTTTTCCGGCGGTAGCATCATTACCCACCTCATGACCTCCGCGACCGTGACGGTTGAGTCCTTGCCGCCAGAGTAGGCAATGTACCAGCAGCCTTCATCTGTCGGGTCAGTGTATGCCTTGAAAAACTCCGCTGCCGGTTCCAGTGTTTTTTCTTGGTATCCCATGGGGATCGCCCCCTGATTTAACATAATTGAGCTTTTGTTACCCTTGCTGCTGTTTAGCCAACTCTTCTTCCGCCTTGGTCAACACCTTGATGGTCGCCAGTAACCCGTACTTATAAAAATCGGACAACAGAGATAGCGTAAGCGGTATACTCTGACTCTCAGCAAGTCGTTTCTGCAAGTCTTCGAGTTCTATACGCATTTGCTTCACCTGTATATATGCGGATGTCTCGAACATCTGAAATCCCTCTTTTCACAGTCATCTGTTAGACAGCCCTACAAACTGAACTGATCTACCGCCTCGTCAATCAGATCCTGAGTAATTCCGATGTATCGCAGCGTGATCGACGGGTGCGAGTGGTTGAAGATCATTTGAAGTGTAGCTATATCCCGGGTTCGCTGGTAGAAGTGATAGCCGAAGCTTTTGCGTAGCGAATGCGTCCCGATCTCGCTGAGTCCGATCTTTCGCGCTGCTCCATTCAAAATCTGGTAGGCTCGTACCCGAGTGATCGGCTGCGGACGCTTTGATGAAGCGAACAGGTAGTCATTGTTGTCCATTCCCTGGGTGTAGCTCTTGATTGCATCACGTAGCGCCTGGTTAATTTTGAAACGTTTCCGTTTGCCGGTCTTTTTCTCTGTGATGAGGATATGTGATTTGCCGCGCACGTCTGCTACCTTCAGCGGCAAGATGTCAGAGATCCGAAGTCCCGTGTTGATACCAAAGTTCAGCAAAAAACCGTTTCGGGCAGACTGTTTTTTCAACAGCGCTTTCATTTCCTCGATTTTTTCCTTATCCCTGATGGGCTCCACGAAATTCATTCCGATCCCCTCCCGTAATTTCTTTTTTTGTCCCAATTTGTTGCGCTACGATTGCGGCAAAGGAGAGTGACTACATATGACAAAATCGTTTTATCACGTCATTGATTGGGCTAAGACCCGTATAGTGATTGATCAGCTTATGCGTATAGGCGTCCTTTTTTCGCTTGAGCAGCCGTCCTGGCTGCAGGCTGGACAAATTGCTGTGGTGTTTCCTGACCTGCCTGTCCGACAATACGCCGCGGTGCTGCAGGTGTTTGGTAATCATGGCCAACGTTACCCATTTGGTCATGGTAGTCTTCCATGATGCATTCGCGCTACCACGCTAGTTGTTCGGCTCTACTCAATGGTTTAATCAAGTCTTTTCCTCCTCACTGCCTATACTGGCAGTCTTTTTCTGTCTCTTGTGCTGACGGGCAGTGAGTGTCCATCAGGAGATTACGGGTCCCGCACTGTTTGTAATCCTTGCGCTCGCACCCTCTGCATGTGTTGCCTAGCGCTAGCATATGAAGATCAAGGAGTTGAGGTATCTTGATTTTGACCTCGCCTTCTTCCGGACTGGTAAGGGGCTTGAGAAGCACCTTCGATTCATTCGTGAGGCTCCTCACTTTGTGAAAAGATTTTTCGTCCACGGTTCCGCGGATCTCGTCCAATGCTTTTTTAGCGAATGATCTTGCCCTTAACAGGTTTCCTCGCGCCGCCTTAAATTTAGCCTGACCGGCGAGTAATTCCATGACACCAATTCCTATTCCCATAAGGATTATCTGATTTTGTTGATCTTGGTTCAGATAGGACATGTCACTTCCTCCCGTTCCAGACAGGCAGAGCCCCGCCTACCTTCCAGTTGTTGACCTTCGGATTGATGATCGCCCGATTTATCTGCTCTTGCACTGATGTCTTAGGAAATCCGCGTCTCCATGGATGATCGGGACTTGGTTTGTGTGCTATGCCCATCTTTCACACTTCCCCTCGCCAATTTTTATGCTTCTGTCCCAAACAGACCGCCTTCTCTCAGGCTTATATATTTGTGTTCTGCTTGATCCAGGGCCAAGATAAATACTTCGTTTACATGCCGTTGTAATGCCATAGCGATACGTGGTAACGATGTACCTTCACGCCACATCGTGCGAAACGCGGCCACCTCTTCATCC
>DASQMM010000644.1:0-4708 GCA_035645495.1 Brevibacillus sp.
GTCATTCGCATCGACCCGGCCGTAAAATATTGAAATGTGCACCGGGGTAAAGACTATGACGAGAATCAGCACGAACAATGAAAATAAGATCCAACTCCACAAAAAAAACCCCACCCTTTCCACCTTAGTATGAGTGGAACGAGTGGGAATTATGACCATTTCCAAATATTTTGGCTCAATCCAGAATGTAGACCTTCACATCCTGCTGGATGCCGTGCTGTTTCGCCTGATCCAGCGAAAAGAGGAACAGATCGAGGTGATTTTCTTTTACAGCTCCCCCTATATCTGCTGCCACCGCATAGCCATAGCCTTCGATATACATGTGGGTCCCCAATGGAATCACATTTGGATCTACCGCTACGATGCCCTCATGCAGCGGATACTCGATATAGGTGAGTCCCTCGTTCTGATGATAGCTGTACGCCGTTGTTTTGACAGTCAACACCTGACTGTACGGAGTTCTATTGTCATGTAGCTTTTGCTTGTCTGTCCGGTCCGCCAGAAGATGCAGGGAAGCGTATGTCGCTGCCTCCGCTCTTGTCATCTGCTGCTGTGGACGAAGGGTACCGTCCTCGTACGCACTGATCAGCCCATGCTGTAACGCGTACACCATCGGACGCTGGTAGTGCTGTTGGACATGGTTACCATCCTTGTATGCAGCCAGCGTATGGACGGTCGTCGACCAAGGAAACTGGTTGACAGCTCCACTCTCTCCTCTGGCCCGGATCAGGATAGAAACAAGTTCTTCGCGGCTGATGGTGTCATCAGGGAGAAAGTAGACTTGTCCATCTCTATTTTGTCCATGGACCAGTCCGAGTCTGTACGCTGTCTCAGCATATGGTACAAGCCAGCTGTCATCCGGTATATCCGCAAATGAGAAAGAGTTGTCAGCAACAGGCTGAATGTGTTTGGACTGGATAAACATGGTAATCAGTTCCTGGCGTGTCACCAGGTCGTTGGGACGAAATGCTTCTGCGGGTTCGAGGGCCCCGCCTATGTATAGTTGTTCGATTTCTTTTTTTGCCCAATGTCCAGAAATGTCAGTGAAAGGGGTGGGTGCTTCTGCTATCGTATTCGCCTCTGCTTTCGGCGTACCTGTCAGTAGCAGGATTGCCGTTGAAGCTAGAATGAGCAACTTCTTCATCATCATCCTCCATGTTGTTCGAATAATGGAAAAAACCTTTTCTCTTCATTGTAAAGGATTGTCCCCGGAAAACAACCATCAAAATTTCCTATCTTCCTCCTCCTTCATTCCTGTGTAAAAAATCCCTGAACACAAGAATTTCTTCCTGCTGTTCAGGGTTGTGATCTACTTGGAAAAAATATGACTCCCGATTTTTTTGATTTGCGGTCTCGACCAAATCCATTTTGATGTTGCTGTATCTGGATTGAAATAATAGAGCGCATTGTGGGTCGGGTCCCACCCGCGTACGGCATCCCAGGCTGCCTTGTATGCCGTTTTATCAGGGATCAACCAGTATTGGCCATCATCGATCGCTGTGAAAGCACGCGGCTCGAAGATAATGTCTCTTACCGTATTGGGGAACAGATTGGATTGCAGACGGTTCATGGCAACTGCTGCTACCGCGACTTGTCCGATATACGGCTCGCCACGAGCTTCGGAGTATACGAGCTGTGCGAGCATTTGCATTTCCGTCCGGTTCACCGAGACTTTTTTCAACTTCTTCCAGGTTTGCTGACCTACAACTCCATCAGCAGCCAGTCCGTAATCCTTCTGAAATTTCTTAACTGCCTGGACTGTGTTTGCCCCATAGCGGCCATCCAGGGTCTTGTTGTAATACCCTAATACCTGCAAACGATACTGCAAGTCCCACACATCTCCGTTGCTACTCCCCCATTTCAGGAGCGGAGCGGCCATCGTTTGTGCAGGCAGCGCCACAGTGAGGAAGAGCATCAGGAACGCCATCAGCAGGGTTCGAGTCTTTTGCTGCAATAACATGTACTTCCCCTCCTGATTCCTCATTTTACTGAATCGGGAAGCACAGGTTCAATTTAAGCTTTTTGGCAGTTCTTCCAGTAGATACATTTCGGGAAAAAGAAAAAAAGCGAGAGCCCCTGGTTTTCCAGAGGCTCTCTTCATCCAGCTATTCATTTCTCCATTAACCGCGACCAGCCAGTTGCTGTTCAGCAAAGGAGACGAGGCGCTTCGTGATCTCTCCCCCAACCGAACCGTTTTGGCGGGAAGTAGTGTCAGCACCAAGGTTAACACCGAATTCTGCAGCGATTTCGTACTTCAGTTGGTCCAAAGCTTGGTTCGCTTGAGGAACCAGAAGGTTGTTGGATCCGCTGTTGTTGTTTGGCATCTTGTTTCACCCCCTCGTTTGTTGGTAGCTTTAATATGTGTGAAGCATAGTTAATTCATTCTTTTTTGCTGCTGATTTTCACTTCCAATTTATAGCCTTACAGCCTGAGCAGATATTCAACGGTTTGCTGCGTCGAAAAGGGACGCCGAATTGCCTCCATCCTCTGCACCGTGCTTGTCCATTTTTGTTTGTTCCTGCTTTGTTGGATTAGTTCGGTGATCTGTCTTGGGTGATCTGCCAGGATGCCTACCCCATGCTGGAGCAAGAAAGCTGTGTTGTGCCGCTCTTGTCCCGGCAAGGGCTGATAGACGATGAGGGGTGTGGAGAGGGCCAAGGCTTCCGCACAGCTAATTCCGCCTGGCTTGGTGACGTATACGTCTGCTGCGGCAATCCATTTCCACATACGCTCCTCGTAGCCTTTTACCAGTATCGTGTGGGGAGAGCTTGTCCTTGCCAATCGTTGCTCCAACTGCTGGCGCAAGGCATGATTGTTGCCTGTGACGACGATGATTTGCAACGGCTCCTCAGATCCCAAAAGCTCGTCCACTACTACATCCATCTGGCCGTAGCCGCCCTCCCCCCCGCTGATCAGTATGGTAAACTGCTCCGGATGAAGGCTGAGTTGTTTCCTTTCCTCGATTCGGTTCCTTCGAGCAGCTGTTTGGGCAAAGTCTCTCCGGATCGGGATGCCAAACACATGAATTTGGCTCTCTTTCACACCGTACTGCTGAACCAGCCTGTTCGCAACGCTCTCATGTCCTACGATATAGGTATCAATCAACGGGTGTACCCAAAAACGATTGACATGGTAATCCGTGGGGATGCTCACCAGATGAAAGGGATGCTTACTCCTTCGCTTTGCTTCAGCCAAGGCTGTCAGACAATAGGCGTGTGTCGCGATCACCACGTCCGGATTCACAGCATCGAGAAGCCCGTGTTCCAAGCGCTTGGATAGCCATTTTCCCACCGGTTTTTTCAGGGTAGTCCCCCATAGCCGTTCTTGTTCGTACATATGCTGCCAGATCGACTGTCCATACCGAAGCATGTTCCGATAAAAAAAACAAGACAGTTCCCGCAATGCATGACTAGCTGTCTCCAAACCTCCCACTACTTTTACCCATTCTACTTCTTTTCGTTCCAAAAGGGCTTCTTCCAAGGCGATCGCCGCCATTTTGTGTCCACTGCCTGCCCACTCTTCTGTGACCAATAGAAACCGCTTTGCCATTAGAGGCCCTCTCCTGTCGGTTGATGTGCCCCTGAACCGTATCGGTATAATAATTGCTCTTTTGACATGTAAACGCGTTTTAGGGGCATATCCTGTTTCATTCGCTGGACCCTAACCTTCCCATCTGGATGAATGATGCGCAGCATGAGGCGCAAGTACCAACGTTTGTAACGGAAAAACCAGTTCATTGGCACATCTGATATGGAGAAGCCCAATGGTTCTACGCCCTTGTGCAGCATGGTGGTTCCCACAATCCCTTTGACTTCCTCCCAGCGATCCAGCTTTTCCAGGTAAGCCGTCAATTTGGGCATGGACTGCATAATGTGTCGCCGCAGCAGCAGCACCAACCGCAGTTCATCCTTTACTCCCTTGCACAAGGTGGCAAAATAGTAATTATGAATATGCAGCTTTACGATTAGATCGCCTGGACAAATCGTATGCTCGTCGGAGGTGACAAGCGGTTCACCCCGGTATCTCAAAAGCACGATACGAAAAATGTTGTTTCCCTTATCCACATACTGCAACCGGGTGCAACGCTGATAGATCGAATCCCAGTGTCCCCATAGCCACAGAAGGCTTGCATTCATTTGCCATCGGATCCTTTCCTATCCTTTTTTCTATGTAGTATTCCCCAGTCTGTCTCCATCTCATTACTCAGACTCGCTTTAATCGCCCCCATGCCACTACACTGACTGCGACCGTTATGGCGAGCCAGGTATGATTGAGCAGGAGCGGATTCACCCACTTCCAAATGTACGGATCGTCCAGACACATATCTACCGCCGTGTAGACCAATATTCCCCCGCCGATCAGCACCAGACTTGGAAAGCGGTTCATCAGTCGCGCCACTCCAGCGCTTCCCCACATCAACAGTGGAATGCTCATCAAAAGCCCCAAAACCACCAGCAAGAGATCGCCATGAGCTGCTCCCCCTACGGCCAATACGTTGTCCAAGCTCATGATCAAATCGGCTACGAGAATGGTTTTTATGGCTTGCCCTACATTGCGGCCTTGTGACACCTGATGGATCTCGCTATCTTTCGCAAACATCAATTTCACGGCAATCCATAATAAAAAGAATCCTCCGATTGCTTTTACCAACGGAATTTCCAGCATCCAGGTAGTCATTCCTGTCAAAGTTACCCTAAGCCCGATAGCC